>CABQMM010000010.1 GCA_902465215.1 uncultured Bacillota bacterium | reverse complement strand
TCTTTAGCAAGGCAATACTTTCAATATGCTTTGTCATTGGGAAATTATCAAACGGTTTCAGGTATTTGCAGTCATATCCGTAGTATTCCGCATATTTCAAATTATCCGCCATCGTTTTGGGATTACAGGAAATATATACAATTTCCGGAACGTCATAGGCAATGATCTTATCAAGTGCCTTTGGCTGAATCCCCACCCTCGGAGGGTCAACAACGATGACATCCGGTTTTTCCTCCACATTTTTCAAAACCTCAAAAACATCGCCTGCGATAAAGCTGCAGTTGGCAAGCCCGTTCGCTTCCGCATTTTCACGCGCTGCGTCCACCGCTTCCGAAACAAGTTCAATTCCCAGCACTTTTCTGGCTTTTAGCGCTAAAACCTGCGAGATTGTCCCTGTTCCGCAATATAAATCAAACACGTTTTTTCCCTCGAAGGAATCTGCCAGCGCAAGCGCCTCCGTATAAAGCCGCTCCACTGCCTCGACATTCGTCTGGAAGAATGAGAATGCGCTCACCTTGAAATCAAGCCCTAAAATCTTTTCCATGTAATATTCTCTGCCCCAAAGCGTCCGCAGTTCGTCGCAGTTTACCGCGTCTGCAAGGTTATCATTGACTGTGCGAAGAACTCCGACAATCCGGTTGTTCAGCTCAAGTCCCAAAAGCATCTGTAAAAATGCCTCTTCATCAAATCCCGGCTCGGAAGAAGTCACGATATTTACCAAAAGTTCCTCCGTCCGAACGCCCTTACGAATGATAAGATTGCGCATCATGCCTTTATGCGTCTTTTTATGGTAAAACGGATAGTTTCTTTCCTTTACAAAGTCCAGTACCGCGCGCAGAATCACATTGAAATCCGGGTCCACGAGCTGGCAGCAGTCAACCGTAACGATGGACATAAAATTCTTTTTTCGGTGCATTCCCAGCGAGATCTCGCCGTCCTTGACAAAATCGCCGAAAGTATATTCCATTTTGTTCCGGTAACCGTACCGGCTCGGGTAGCCCTCAATCGCATCAATTCTGTCAGGCTGTACACTCTTTTTTTCGAGCAGTTCTCTGACCTGTTTTTCTTTATCGGCAAGCTGATCTGCATAATCAATTCCCTGATAAATACAGCCGCCGCAAAACTCACTGTGCGGACAAAGCTCTTTCTTTTCATTTTTTGAAACGCACGCATTAAAATCTGCCATATTTGTCATAGAACTCCTTTTTATATTCTAAGAAACGATCCTCTTCAATTGCTTTGCGTATGTTTCCCATCATATTTATCAGGAAGTGCAGGTTATGATTGGAAAGCAGCATCGCAGAAAGCATCTCGTCTGCCTTGTATAAATGGCGCAGGTAAGCCTTGGAATAGTTTCTGCAGGTATAGCAGTCACATTCGGTATCCAGAGGCTCCCAGTCCCTTTCGTACTTCGCATTCTTGATATTGACCCTGCCATGTGAAGTCATGGCAAGACCGTGACGCGCAATTCGCGTCGGAAGCACGCAGTCAAACATATCCACGCCGCGTTCTACCCCTTCAAAGAGATAATCCGGCGTTCCGACACCCATCAGGTATCTTGCCTTATTCTGCGGCAGATAGTCCACGCAGTCATCGAGAATATCCAGCATGAGTTCCTTCGGCTCTCCGACAGAAAGTCCGCCGATTGCATATCCCGGAAGGTCGAGCTCAACGATTTCTTCCGCACTCTGCTTTCTCAGGTCTTTATACATACCGCCCTGCATGATTCCAAACAAAGACTGTCTCTCCCAGTCCTTATGGTAGTCCTTGCAGCGCTTCAGCCATCTTGTCGTACGCTCCAGCGAATTTTTCACATAGCGTCTGTCCGCCGGATAAGGCGCACATTCGTCGAATGCCATCATTATGTCTGAACCAAGCGCGTTTTGGATTTCAATGGATTTTTCCGGGGAAATCATATGCGCCGAACCATCGATGTGAGAGCGGAATTTCACGCCTTCTTCCGTGATTTTGCGAAGCTTTCCAAGCGAAAACACCTGAAATCCGCCGCTGTCCGTCAGAATCGCCCGGTCCCAGTTCATAAACTTGTGCAAGCCTCCTGCTTCTTTGACAATTTCGTGCCCCGGTCTCAGATAAAGATGATAGGTGTTTGAAAGGATAATCTCTGCACCCATCTCTTTTACCTCTTCCGGCCGCATTGCCTTTACGGTCGCCTGCGTGCCGACCGGCATGAAAACCGGAGTTTGAATATCTCCATGCGGAGTGTGAACCACGCCTCGTCTGGCGCGCGTTCTGTTATCTGTTTTTAACAGATCATAAGTTACTGCATGTTTCATTTTAAAGTCCGCGCCGCTGATTCCTTGCGGCGCCCTCCTTTTCTGTCGTCTGTATAGTTTTAACTGATTTCTTGCTCTTTTACCGTCTTTTCCAGACTACGCCTTATCGTTCCGCGCATGAGAAATCCCATACGACTAATCAAACGAACCGGGTCCTCTCGCATATTATTATCCAGCCATTCCAAGAAAAGCCCCACGACACCATGCTTATAAAAAACACTCAAAAGCTTGATGTCTATCTCGTTTGCATTGAGATCTGCTGCCTGCTGGCTGACAAATTCATGTGCTAAAGAGCCTACCACTCTGTGTAAATAGCGTTCGAGCTCTTCCCGATTCAGCGAATGATACACATGATAAACCGCCCTTCGATTATTTAACGCAAATTCCACAGCCTGCAAAATTCCGTCTTCCCATAAATCCCACGAATCGGCATCGCCGATTGTTTTTCTGGTTTCTTCTTCAAAAATATCTTCCAGCACTTCATAAACATCGTGGTAATGATAGTAAAAGGTATTGCGGCTGATTCCGCACTCATCTACCAAATCTCTCACAGAAATCTTGTCAAAGGGTCTGTCGTCCAAAAGCCTCACCAGTGCTTCCTTGATTGCATGTTTTGTTTTATTCGCCATTTCGGAGTCTCCTGCAGTTCTTCGCTGTATGTCTTCGCTAACGGTTGTTTTTATTGTTTGTCAAAATCTTCTTTCATTGCTTTAATCTTTTCCTCGTCAGAGAAAATTTTCGTAATGTGCAGAGAAATTACTTCTGCACCGAGCTTGATTGCATCATGCGCTCTCTGTGTCTTTACCGCATCTGCAAATTCTCTTGTATGAATTGCAATGCCTCGGTCTACAATCTGAAGCGTCGGATGGAATGCCGGGCATTCGAAGCTTACATTTCCGATATCGGAAGAGCCGAAGATTTTATCGTGATCGCCGTTGATATCGATTCCGAGTTCGTTGTATACATCTTCCATTACACCTTCACCTGCCGGATTTCTCTTCAGGCTATCATAAGTTGCATCAACACGGAAAGTATCCCAAGTTGTCTGTGTCATAATTGCAGCACCGCGCGCGCAGTCATCGACCATTCTGTGTACTTCCTGCAGATAAGCCTTATCGAGCGCTCTCATGTAGAAATGTACGCTTGCTTCCTCCGGAACGATGTTCGGAGCCACGCCGGCTTCTTTAT
Organism: uncultured Bacillota bacterium; assembly: GCA_902465215.1. GTDB lineage: Bacteria > Bacillota > Clostridia > Peptostreptococcales > Anaerovoracaceae > CAG-238. The sequence goes on along the minus strand of CABQMM010000010.1, from coordinate 9,305 downwards.
AGATTCCGTGCATTCTTACGTCCGGAGTTACATGCTGACGAAGCATGTCCACACCGTGGAACATGAGCTGTGCTGCGTTAAGCGCATTCTTTCCTTCCCATGGTGCTGCGGAAGCGTGAGCTGATTTTCCGTGGAAATTGTACTGATAGGAAATCAGACCGTTCAGCTTGCAGTACAGAAGATTTTGGTCATATAAGTGGATCATGATTGCCATGTCATAATCTTTGAAGACGCCGTCTTCAGCCATCTTGGTCTTCGCTCCGTCGGTTTCTTCAATCGGTGTGCCGATGACATGAATGTCCGCATCAAGTTCATCCTGAAGTTCTGCCATAGCAATGCCTGCAAGTACGCTGATGGACCCGCTGACGCAATGACCGCATGCATGTCCGATGTCAGGCAGTGCATCGTATTCCGTAAGAATGGCAACTTTATATTTATGATTATTCGGTCCGTAAATTCCTCTGAAGGAAGTTTCAATCCCATCAAAAGGATATTCCGTCGCAAAACCTTTTTTCTTCAGAAGTTCAACGATTTTGCGCGATGTTTCAAACTCCTGTCCGGAGATTTCCGGATGGTCTGCAAGGTCATCATTGAGCGCAATGAGCTCCGCCCAGTTTGCGTCAATTCTTTCAAAAATCTTTTCTTTCATTTCCAAATACTTATCCATTTTTACGCCTCCCTATTTTTTTATTCTTAAAGCGGCAGTCTCTCATCTGCTGATGTTTCCTGTCCTACCGTCTTGAATTCTTCTTTGATTGCATTTAAATGTTCCGGATTGGTCATCAGTTCCACGGCAGTCATCGTAAAGGCTCTTACGAAATCAAGCGCATTGTCAATTGCTGTATCACTTCCTGCGTGTTCAGCAAATTCCTTCGTATGAGCCGCGTAATAAGTTTTATCGCCCTTTGGATTCATACCGCAGGTGAGCTGCACAGCCGGACAGCGGTAGCTGACATCCCCAAGATCGGAAGAGCCCGGAATAACGGTTTTAGCATCAATATGCATCACATCATGTTCCAGTCTCTCAAGGTTTGTCGCAACCATACGGGAAAGGTATCTGTTGCTGCATGTGTCCCTGAACGCAATTTCCGGTTCGGTAATATCATAAGTACAGCCTGTTGCAATCGCTGCTCCCTTAGCACAGTCGCAGAGTTTTGCATGAAGTTCATTTACATAAGCCATCTTGGCAGCTCTCACATATACAAGTGCTCTTGTATAATCCGGAATAATGTTCGGCGCAACACCACCGTCAAGGATAACGCCGTGTATTCTCGAATCCGGCTTCGTCTGCTGTCTGAATGCATTCATCAGATTAAAGAAATTAATCACTGCATCAAGAGCGTTAATTCCTTCTTGAGGTGCTGCAGCCGCATGTGCGGTTTTTCCGTGGAATTCCACTTGCATACATCTCATCGCAATCGTATTGATAGACTCTGCATCTTTAAACGAAGGATGTGCCATCATAACAACATCAAATTCGTCGAAAGCTCCCTTGTTTGCCATCGGCACCTTCGCCCCGTCGGTTTCCTCTGCAGGGGTTCCTATGACATATATCTCTGCCCCATATTCGTCTGCAAATTCATGCATGGCAATTCCGCTTCCGACCGCCATCGAAGCAATCAGATTATGACCGCATGCATGTCCCAAAACAGGCAGTGCATCGTACTCTGCAAGCATCGCAATCTTCGGTCCCGGCTTCTTTCCTTTATACACAGCTTTATAAGAAGTCGGAATATCACAAAATCCCTTCTCGACTTCAAATCCGTATTTTGAAAGAAGCTGACACTGCCATTCGCAGGCTTTTACTTCGTGCTTCCCAAGTTCAGGATTATGAAAGATGTTTTTCGCCAGCGTACGTATTTCCGGCGCAATTTCAGCGGTAATATTTTCTATTCTTTTTACTGTCATTTCATCCATAATGTAAGCCCTCCTTATCTGCGATTTTTCTGCGTCCTATGTGCAAAAAACCACATAAAAAATTATACCACAAAAGCTTTCTTATTTCTATTCATTTGCAGAATATTTTCTTTTTTTTCGACTGAATTGGTATTAAATTGTAAATATTATCCTAAAAAACGGATTTTTAAAATTTTTCTTTTCTAATAAAAAAAACAGTAGCTTTTTTGCCGGCTATGTAGTATAATAAATCCGTTGCCAAATTTATGCTACCGTGGCTCAGTCGGTAGAGCAGCTGATTCGTAATCAGCAGGTCGCCGGTTCGAATCCGGCCGGTAGCTCCACGAAAACACCCGAACATTTTTAGGTGTTTTCTTTTTTTATCGAAGAAAGGAATCGCGCTCATGTTAAGTCTGGACTTTATCAATAATGAATACGAAGATACCAAAACCCCCGCCCAAAAAGTATGCGAAACGATTGCGATTGATATTTTGACCGGAGTTCTCCCCGACGGAAAACAGATTGTCGAGCAGAAGATCTGTGAAAAATATAAGATGAGCCGCACCCCCGTGCGCGAAATTCTAAAGGATTTACAAAGTCTGGGCCTGATAGAATTGATTCCCAACCGCGGCGCTTTCGTCAGTGGCGTTACGCAGCGAGATGTAAATGATTTCTACTATATGAAGAGTCTGTTGTACCCGCAGTGTGTCAAGTGGGCAATTGAACGCATTACCGATGAAGAATTTGCTATGCTTGAAGAGGCATTTACCTTCATGCAGTTCTACGCAGCGACCGAAGACCTTGAAAAAATCCAGCGCGTCATTCATGGCTTCAACGCTATCATCTACAATGCCAGTCACAATAAAGAACTCGAAAAGACACTGCTTCGCTATGATTTTTTAATCCGTTATGCGAATATGGGCGTGCGCTATCCCCTCGACTTCATGCCGACGGTACTGGAAGAACATCGCGCCATCTTCGAGGCTTTTCAGACGAAAAATCCGGATTTGGGTGTTGATGCCGCGCAGGTTCATGCCTATAAATCCATGCTTCGCCGAAAGTAGCCTTTTGCCCGTCTTCTCTCTACTAAGCCTAAAAGTTTCTTTACTTGTTTGCCACCTGATTGACATACTCGCAGTATGAAACAATCGGACAGCTGTCACATTTCGGTTTTCTTGCATCGCAGCACTGTCTGCCGTGAAAAATCAAGCTGTGATGCGTGCGGCTCCAGCGTTCCTCCGGAATCCTGTCCATCAAAGCAAGTTCCGTTTTCAGCACATCCTTTTCATGAACCAGTCCGATGCGGTTTGCTACACGAAAAACATGCGTATCTACTGCAATTCTCTGCTGTCCGAATCCAACCGACAGAACCACATTCGCCGTCTTTCTGCCAACTCCCGGCAAACTGATTAAGTCATCATAATTATCCGGCACCTGCCCGTCGAAATCCGTGCATAGCTTTTGCGCCATCGCAACAATATTTTTCGCCTTCGTACGGTACATGCCGATTCTTTTTATGTATTCGGAGACTTCTTCAACATCAGCCTCCGCAAGAGCTTCTGCGTCCGGATAACGCTCGAAAAGCGCAGGTGTTACCTGATTCACGGACTTATCTGTTGTTTGAGCCGACAAAGCCACCGCCACAATGAGCTGAAATACATTCTTATGATGCAGCGCACATTCCGCATCCGGATAGCTTTGCTCCAAAATATCTAAAATTTCTGAAATATCTTTCTGTTTAACCATTTTGTTACCCCAAAATTCCCAAATGTTCCAGCAAAATCTTAAGTCCGATCAAAATGAGAATCACACCGCCTACAACGGTTGCTTTATCTTCGTATTTTGCTCCGAATTTATGTCCGACGAAAACGCCTGCCGCCGAAATCACGAAAGTCGTGCAGCCTATCAGCGTAATTGCGGAGCCTATGTTTACCTGCAGGAATGCGAAAGAGATTCCGACTGCCAGAGCGTCGATGCTCGTTGCAATCGCAAGCACGAACAGTTCTTTGATATCCAGCCCCGATCCTTCTTCGCAGCAGGATTTGTCCTTGTCATCGCCCCTAAAAACATCCCAAATCATCTTGCCCCCTATAAACGCAAGAAGCACGAACGCAATCCAATGGTCAAAGTTTGTGATGTACGCCTCAAACTGTTTCCCAAGCAGCCATCCCACAAACGGCATCAGTGCCTGAAATCCTCCGAAAAAGAGCGCAATCACTAAGGTCTGCAGCTTGTCGAGCTTCCGCATGTTTAGGCCTTTGCAAATTGACACAGCAAAAGCGTCCATCGACAGCCCCACGCCGATCATAAAAATCTCAAAAAAACTCATGTTGTAATCTCCGTTCTGCCGCTGCCACCTGCGGCATCTTTTTTATGCATAAAAAAGATTCTTCCTCGCATTTTATGCAAAAAAATACCTTTCTATTAACCCATAGAAAGGTATTTTATCATATTATGCGTTAAAAAGCAAGGTTTCGCCGTCGCTGTCAATCGTTACGCTGCCGCCGTCAACAAGATCGCCGCGGATAATCATTGAAGCAAGTTCGTTTTCCACATGCTTCTGCAGATAACGCTTAATCGGTCTTGCGCCGTACTGCGGATCGTAGGATTCTTTCGCGATGAGCTCCTTCGCGGCATCCGTCATCGTAAGCGTCATGTCTCTGTCTGCAAGTCTGTTTGCAATCGCCTTGAAAGCAAGGTCGATAATCTTCTTAACCTGCTCCAATGTAAGGGCGCTGAATACGATAATGTCATCCACACGGTTTAAGAACTCCGGTCTGAAGTAATTCTTCAGCTCACCGGTTACTCTTTCCTTGACTTCTTCCGGAATATTACCTTCCTGATTCATATTCTCAATCAGCTCGCTGCTTCCGATGTTGGAAGTCATAATGATAATCGTGTTCTTAAAGTCAACGGTTCTGCCCTGGTTGTCGGTCAAACGGCCGTCGTCGAGCAGCTGAAGCAGGATGTTGAATACATCCGGATGTGCTTTTTCGATTTCGTCGAACAAAACAACACTGTAAGGTTTTCTTCTTACCGCTTCGGTAAGCTGTCCGCCTTCGTCATATCCGACATATCCCGGAGGCGCTCCTACCAGTCTGGAGACGGAGTGCTTTTCCATGTACTCGGACATATCGATACGGATCATATTTCTTTCGGTGTCGAACAAGGACTCGGAAAGTGCCTTTGCGAGCTCGGTTTTGCCGACGCCTGTAGGTCCGAGGAAAATGAACGAACCGATCGGTCTGTTTTCATCTTTGAGGCCTGCTCTTGCTCTGAGGATTGCCTCCGAAACCGCCGTAACAGCTTCGTCCTGTCCGATAACTCTCTGATGAAGAATTTCAGGAAGCTTGAGAAGCTTTTCTCTTTCGGTCTCCACAAGCTTGCTTACCGGAATGCCCGTCCACGAAGAAATAACCTCTGCGATTTCTTCTTCGTTTACTTCTTCTTTCAAAAGTCTTGCTTCGCCGCCGTCTACATTTTCTGCCTTCTGCTTTTCTTCTTCCAGCTTCTTTTCAAGTTCCGGAAGCGTTCCGTATTTGAGCTGTGCCAGTTTTTCGAGGTCGTAGTTTCTCTCCGCCTCTTCCATCTGGCGTTTGACTTCTTCAATCTGCTGCTTGGTTCCCTTGACTTCGGAAATCGCTTTCTTTTCGTTTTCCCACTGTGCTCTCATGGAAGCATCCTCTTCTTTGAGGGCTGCCAGTTCTTTTTCAAGGGTTGCAAGTCTTGCTGCGGAAGCTTTGTCGGTTTCCTTGCCGAGTGCCTGTTTTTCAATCTCAAGCTGCATAATCTTTCTGGATATTTCGTCCAGTTCCGACGGCATGCTGTCGATTTCGGTTCTGATTCTTGCAGCCGCTTCGTCCATCAGGTCGATGGCCTTATCCGGCAGGAATCTGTCGCTGATATAACGGTCGGAAAGCGTTGCACATGCAATCAAAGCACCGTCCGTAATTCTGACGCCGTGATGGATTTCAAAACGCTCTTTCAGGCCTCTGAGGATGGAAATCGTATCTTCCACCGACGGCTGATCGACCAGCACCTTCTGGAATCTTCTTTCGAGTGCGGCGTCTTTTTCGATGTATTTACGATATTCATCCAAGGTCGTAGCACCGATGCAGTGAAGCTCGCCTCTTGCCAGTTTCGGCTTCAGGAGGTTGCCCGCATCCATCGAGCCTTCGGTTCTGCCTGCGCCCACGATATTATGAATTTCATCGATGAACAGAATGATTCTGCCCTCGGATTTTTCAACTTCGTTTAAGACTGCTTTCAGTCTTTCCTCAAATTCGCCCCTGAACTTAGCACCCGCAATCAGCGCGCCCATGTCCAGTGCGAAAATGGTCTTGTCCTTCAGGCCTTCCGGCACATCGCCGTTCAAAATACGCTGCGCGAGACCTTCTACAACCGCGGTTTTGCCGACGCCCGGCTCACCGATCAGCACAGGGTTGTTCTTCGTTCTTCTGGAAAGAATCTGAATCGCATGTCTGATTTCGGCATCTCTTCCGATTACCGGGTCGAGCTTGCCTTCCCTTGCCATTTCCACAAGGTCACGGCCGTATTTATTCAGCGCATCGTAATTATCCTCCGGATTCTGGCTGGTTACTCTCTGATTTCCCCTTACTTTGGAAAGCGCCTCTAAGAATTTATTCTTTGTAATGCCGTATTTTGCAAAAATCTTTGCGCTCGGCGTTCCCTTTTCCTCAAGCAATGCAATATACAGGTGTTCAACGCTGACATATTCGTCCTTGAACTCTTCTGCGACCTTCTCCGCTCTCATCAAAATCTGCGAAAGTCTTCTGGAAGAATACATATTGTCTGCGGCTCCTGAAACCTTCGGGAGCTTTTCAAGCTGTTCCTCCACATCCGCAATCACAGCGGTCGGATCCACATTCAGGTACTTCAAAAGCTTCGGAATCAGACCGTCCTTCTGCATCAAAAGTGCCATATGAAGGTGTTCTCCGTCGAGCATCTGATGTCCCTCGGAAATCGCTATGTTTTGGCAGTCCATAACCGCCTGCTGTGCATTCTGTGTATATTTTTCAATGTTCATATCATCACCCCTATTCCATCAAACATAAACATTTTTTCCATTTTCATCTGTTCGGACACCTTTATTATGCCCTCACGACTTTGTATATACCCATTGTACACCCTTTCAAACGCAAAGTAAAGAAAAATTTAGCACTCTTTTTGATAGAGTGCTAACAAAATCTGTTAATGTGGCAGCTTTCTTGCTTCATTTCAGTATTTTCCATCTTCCTTTTTTCGTTGATCCTTCATGTATAAGATAGCCTTTTTCTTTCAAGCCCTTTATTGTTCTGTCAATGGTTGACCTTGAAGTTTCCAGTTCTTCACTTAGAGCCGCCGCAGAAATGGATGGACTATCTTCAATCAGGTAAAGAATTTCTGATTCTCTTACCGTTAAAACTCCGTTTCTTGCTTCATTTCTTGCTTCATTTCTTGCTTCATTTGACATAGATTCAACTTCTAATGTCAAAACCACCCGTGACGGCTCCGAGAGTTCATCAATGCGAGGTCGAATAAATCCGTTTTCTTCCCAAGTACTGTAAATATCGCATAGTCCACATCCGGAACGCTCTCCCACATTAATCAGTGAAAATATATTAAAAATTCTTGTATTTCGCGCGTCACTGATTCCGCCTGCAATGGCATCATCAATGCTGATTCGGAATGTGCCGGGATTTGATATGGTAATCCTTTTAAAATCTTTATCGACTACAATGCCCTGACGCCCATAATAATCCGCATGAATCAATGCGTTTGCAAGTGCTTCTCTGATTGCAGCATGCACCTGCGTATCATCAACGCGAAGCATATTTTCATCCAGCTTAAACGGTTTTTTCACATCTGCTGTCAGTTTGCCTATGATTTTAAAAAAGAAGTCAAAAATATTGCCGCTCCAGTCTCCGTCACTGCAGCACACGCGATCAGACCAGCGAGTATCCATTGCCAGCTTTTCTCTGTAATCCAAAAAATAATTCGGCAGTTCGTTCATTATGCTAACAAAATCTCCGAAAAAGATCAGTCCGGCAAGTGTCGGATGTAATTCCCCGTCTGACCCTTTCTTCGCCGCACCTATTTTTACGAGAAATTGTTCATCGCTGAGTTTTGTCCAGATATGATTTGGTTTTCGGTTGGAAAACATCATACGATAGCTGCGCAGCGATTCGCTGTTCAAATCGGAAAGCAAAAGTTCTTCTATAATTCTGCCGTCGGCGCTTTCTTCTGCTTGATCGCGCAGCATTGCCAGAATCTCTTCGCGCTTGCAGCGGTAATCCCCTTCTCCGTTTCGGCGATAGGTTCCCGAAAAAATATCCCGCCCACTGTATACCGGACGGCTTTGCCTTGCCGCACGAGGAACTTCAATGACAATCAAGGTTCGTCCGGCATAATCCAGCGAATAAATATCCTCATTAAGCAAAATATTTTCGCTTATTTTTTGCGGATTATTCAAAATATTCCAAATTTCCGAAATCAATTTCTCGGGGTTTTCCACACCTGCCGGCATCAACTTTTTCGAGCCTTCCTCTTCCTTCACGCCAAGCAAAATAATCCCTCCGTTTGTATTCGCAAACGCTGAGTAAGTTTCCCATAGACTGCGCGGCAGACCGCCTGCGGCTGTTTTCGCTTCGATATAGCCGTTTTCCTTTTCTGATGATAAAATTTTATTAATATCAATCATGGATAAATCTCCTTTGCTTTCGGAAATGTTTCTATTGCTCTTATTATTATACTTGTTTTTTTAAAAAGAAACAACAAAAAACGCGAAAGCCCGCTGAGGATTTCTCAGTGAGCCTTCGTGTTTATACATACAAGTTTTTCATTTAGTCCATGTGCGACTTGCATACTTGCACTGTTTCAATGCCGTCTTCGCAACGAGCTTACCATTTTCGTCGTAAACTCTAACCTGAACTTTATAGAAGTATTTCGTTCCCTTCTTGCCGCTTGTGTTCGTGTAAGTTGCAGTTTTCTTCGTCACGGTGGACTTATAGGAAGCTGCTTTCTTCGTTGAGCGATAGAAGCGGTACTTCACAGTGAAGCCGAGGTCTTTCAGTTCCTTGATGGAAGCCGTAACCTTCGCGTCGCTCTTCAGGACTGCTTTGATGTTTTTCTTCGCTGTCTTGCTCGAGCGTGCTACGAGCTTCATATCCTTAACGATGGACTTCGCTTTTTCAATTTTAGCTGCGTTCTCCTCGGTTGGCTCTTCCGCTGCCGTGTCAACATTGTCTTTGTTGATTTCGGCTTTCACGGTTGTGCCTGTCGTTTCGTTCACGAGTTTCTGCAGCTCGTCGCGTTCATAAGTCTTCTGTCCGAGCGGCGTCTTGACAACGAGTTTCGCGCTTGTGTCTTTCAGCAGGGATTCAAGGAAGGACTTTTCGAGGTTCAGTTCG
>CABQMM010000009.1 GCA_902465215.1 uncultured Bacillota bacterium | reverse complement strand
TCTGGGCTGCGGCGCCCTGCAAATGCTGGTGATGTACATATTCGGACTGTATTTTGCGCGCGCATACAAGGAAATCAAGGCGCGCCCCGTGTACATCGTGCGCGAACGCGGCAACAGGTAAATAAGGGCAAAAAGTTTTTTTGCACGAATTTGTACGAATTTTGTATGTTTTGTGAAGGAATCTTGATTTTGTTAAAAAATAAACTATAATGGAGATACAACTCAAACTTATAGAAGAACAAAATTAGGAGGGAGTAAGATGAAGATGAGAAAACTGAAACTTGTGGCACTTGCGATGACTTTGGTCATGGTGCTATCCACAGCGAGCGCTTTCGCATGTACGGGTGCGTATGTCGGAAAGGATGTGAGCACTGACGGCACGACGATCATTGCTCGAAGCGAAGACCAGGGCTCCGGCGCATATGCGAAAATGTTCAAGGTACAGCCAAGGGTAACCAAAGCGGGACGCTACTATGTAGATGAAGGGGAAGACCAGAAAGGTTTTAAGGTTCCGCTTCCAAAGACAACTTATAAATACACCTATGTTCCGGATGTTTCCTCTCATGGCGATGGTCAGTATCCGGCAAGCTGCACGAACGAATACGGACTTGCAGTTGTAGGAACGGTTTCCGCAAGCCCATCCGAGGCATATGAAAAGGCAGACCCGTTCAAAGAAACAGGCACAGGTCTCAGAGAAGCGATTCTTCCGGGCTTGATTGCATGCCAGGCTAAGACCGCAAAGGGAGCAGTAGACAAGTTAGCATCCCTGCTTGACAAATACGGCTCCGAAGAAGGCAATATCCTTTTCTTCACAGACCAAAAGGAAGCTTGGATTTTTGAAGTTTACGGCGGAACTACATATGCTGCAATGAAAATGCCAACGGATAAAGTGGCTGTTTTCGGAAATCAGTTTATGATTGACGTGGTAGATGAAAACGATACAGAAAACTTTGTATTCTCGAAGAACTTATTTGAGACAATCGACAAAGTCGGTGCTGTCAAGGACGATGGCAAGTACAATCTGCTGAAATCCATCAGCGGCACCACAAGAGAAGAGTATTCCAACATGAGAACATGGATCGGTCATAAGATTTTAGCACCGTCCACAGTTGGAGCATACAGCGATACAGAACTTTATCCTCTGTTCTATGCACCGGACGACAAGGTTTCCGTGCTTGAGGTTATGGATATTTACAGAAACAGATATGAAGGCACCGAATATGATATGATGAAGCCTGAAAACGTTGCAAGACGTCCAATCGGCGTAACTCGTTCTTCCGATATTCATATCATTCAGACTTTCAACGATCTGCCGAAGGATACCTGCCAGCTTCAGTGGCTTGCAATGGGTAATGCGGAGCATTCCGTATTCATTCCGGCATTCAGTGGCATTACCGATACGCATAAGGGCTACAAGATTGACAGCGCAGCTTACAGCGCAAGCAATATGTACTGGGCATTCAAGAGAATCTGCGGAATCGCTGAACAGGACAGAGAATTCCTCAGCGAGGGTGTAAAGAATTACTGGAAAGCACAGGAAGAGGCGATGTATAAGAGCACGATGAAGGATGTAAAAGCACTGAAGAAAGCTTACAAGAAGAGCAAAAAAGATGGTCGCGCCTATGCGACTAAGATTGCAAAGAACTATGCGTCCAAGCAGCTTGCAAATTCCAACAAGCTTTATAAAGAATTGCTTTTCACTTCGGTTGACAATGTAAATGACAGAGCTGATAATGCAAGAAAGACTACTTTCAAAATGGAAGGCTGAAAAGTAACTGCAAAATTCAGAAAATCCCCGGCAATGAGCATGTCGGGGATTTTCATATAATGCGGTCCGGCGGTCGGGAGGATTTTCACAGATGACGGGCTTTTCATTTAAGTCAAATTGAATTATAATAATGCTAACACAAAAAGGAGGGGCTGTTATGCTTTTAGGACATGAAAAAATATCTTTTCTGCATTTGCCGACGCCGATGGAGCGTCTGGACAATTTGTCGGAAGAGCTTGGAATCAATCTGTATATTAAGCGTGATGATTTGACGCCGCTGGCAATGGGCGGAAATAAACTGCGCAAACTCGAATATTTTCTGGCGGACGCAAAGAAAAAAGGTGCGACAATGCTGCTGACGGTCGGTGGTGCACAGACAAATCACGGCAGGCTGACCTGCGCGGTTGCAAGAAAATACGGAATGAAAGGTGCTATCGTTTGCGTTGACGAATATCCGGGAGAACTCTCGGCAAATCTACTGCTCGACGGTATGATGGGCTGCGATGTGTGGCTGAAAAAATCCGATCCTTCCGGGGAGAAATCCGAGAAACAGCTTCTTGATGAAACCGTGGCGGAAGTAACCGCACGCTATGAAGCGCAAGGCGAAAAAGTTTATTTTATACCGATGGGTGGCTCTAACGAGCTTGGAATTTTGGGCTACTATGAATGCGCTGCGGAAATCGCAGGGCAGCTTGCAGACATAGGAATCGCAGCCGGATGCGACAGAATCCCGCGCCTAATCACGACAGTTGGGAGCATGGGAACCTACATGGGGCTTTTCACGGGAATTCGTATGGAGAGACTGCCTTTGCGCTTGACGGGAATCGGAATTATGCCGTATGAAAAAGGAATTCGGGATTTTGCGAAGAAATACTTTGATAGGGTTTGCGATTTCTATGATTTTGACTGTGAAGAGGGACCTGCGGCAGGAGTCAGCGAAGGGGACTTTGATATTTCCGATAAATACGACAGAGGCGCTTACAACAACCCTTGCAAAGAAGTGCGGGACGCGATGTATCTGGCAGCGGGAAAAGAGGCTTTGATTTTCGACCCTTGTTATACGGGCAAATGCTTTGCGGGACTTGTTGAGATGGTAAAAAGCGGGGAAATTGCGCAGGGCGAGACCGTTATTTTCCTGCATACCGGCGGAGCTCCGGGCATCAATACACCGTTCCACAGAGTTGAAATCGAAAAAGAACGCGAAAAGTATATACATATCGTAGATTAACGATTTTAGATTTTGTTCGACAAAAAATACAGCAAAATCTTGTATACAAGCGGTTGACAACGCTTAGTCAAAGTGTTACATTTTAGATAGGTAAATGCGTTTATTTTGCGACGAACTCGCATTTAAATGATTTCATTTTAAAAAAAGAAAAGAGGAGATTAGTAATGGCAACTTATGTTGAAAGAGTAATTGATGAGTGTAAGAAGCACAACCCGGGAGAGGTTGAATTTCATCAGACAGTAGAAGAAGTTTTAACTTCACTGGCGCCTGTTATGGACGCACATCCTGAATACGAAAAAGCAGGCTTACTCGAAAGATTAGTAGAACCTGAAAGAGGAATCACTTTCAGAGTTGTTTGGGTAGACGACCAGGGCAAGACTCAGGTTAACAAAGGTTACAGATATGAATTCAATTCCGCAATCGGACCTTACAAGGGCGGTTTAAGGTTTGCACCGAACGTATATCCCGGAATCATCAAGTTCTTAGGTTTTGAACAGATCTTCAAGAACTCCTTAACAGGACTTCCTATCGGTGGCGGCAAGGGCGGTTCCGACTTCGACCCGAACGGCAAGAGCGATGCTGAAATCATGAGATTCTGCCAGGCATTCATGACAGAATTATACAGACATATCGGTCCTGATACTGACGTTCCTGCAGGTGACCTCGGTGTTGGCGGAAGAGAAATCGGTTACTTATTCGGACAGTATAAGAGAATCACAAACAGATTCGACGGCGGCGTTTTAACAGGCAAGGGAATCCCTTACGGCGGATGCCTCGGAAGAACTGAAGCTACAGGTTTCGGTATCGTTTGGTACGCAGAAGAAATGCTGAAGGCAAACGGCGAAGACATCAAAGGTAAGACAGTTGTTATCTCCGGTTTCGGCAACGTAGCTTGGGGTACTGCTTGGAAGCTCCAGCAGCTCGGCGCTAACCTCGTTGCATTCTCCGGTCCGGATGGATATATCTATGATCCGGATGGAATCAATACTCAGGATAAGCTTGACACTCTGCTTGAACTCAGAGCATCCGGCAAGAACATCTGCGCTCCTTACGCAGACAAATATCCTAACGCTAAATTCTTCGCAGGCAAGAAGCCTTGGGAAGTTAAGGCTGACCTCTACATTCCATGTGCAACTCAGAACGAAGTTCAGATGGAAGATGCTAAGCACATCGTTGAAAGCGGTGCTAAGTTCTACTGTGAAGGTGCTAACATGCCTACAACGAACGAAGCTCTTGAATACTTACAGGAACAGGGAATCGTTGTTGGTCCTGCTAAGGCTGCAAACGCAGGCGGCGTAGCTTGCTCCTGCATCGAAATGGGCCAGAACGCAAGCCACACTGTATATCAGCATCAAGATGTTTATGATCAGCTCCACCAGATCATGATCAACATTCACAAGGCTTGTAAGGAAGCTTCCGAGAAATACTACGGTAAGTACGACCTCGTAAAAGGCGCTAACATCGCAGGTTTCGAAAAAGTTGCAGAAGCTATGATGGGCCAGGGTCTTGTATAAGATAGAAAACAACATAAGCTAACGCAGAGGCGGTTCCATAAAGGAATCGCCTCTTTTCACGAGGGGCAGATCGCAAGAGACGGCCTCTTTTTAATGTGCACCCGGCGGTGCGCAAGCGAAATGTATATTTACACTCCAAACTGCGATTTTTAGGGGCGATTTCGTGTATAAAATTACAGATAATGGGAAATGAATTTGAAAGGCACGAAATGTAATAAAATTACAGACGTGAAACCGTTGAAATTTCAACATTCAAAAAAATGTAAATTTCTAATATGGATTGAATTTTGCGTGAAACATCCGTGAAACATTTTAAAATACACGAATTGTAGGTCAATTTCCGGCGATTGGAGTGTAAATATACATTTTTCCAAGAACTGTAAGAGCCACGAACCACGCCAAGCCGTCGAAAACGGAGCAGGAAGTGCGCCGCTCCGCGCCAAGCCATATAAAACAAAACCACCGACGTGTGCCGCCGGTGGAATAGATTCTGTCTATTATTAAAGTCTTAATTATTTTGCTTTCAGCTTGTCAACTTCAGCAAAGTGCTCTTTGGTGAGTTTGAATACCACCGGTGAAAGTGCAAACAGTGCAATGAAGTTTGGAATTGCCATAAGACCGTTGAATGTATCTGCAATATCCCATACTGCATCGATCGGGCTTACACAGCCGACTACGATGATGATGCAGAAGAAAATCTGGTAAGGCTTAACTGCTTTCATACCGAAGAGGTACTGGATGCAGCGTGTTCCGTACAGAGACCAGCCGAGGATTGTGGAGTATGCGAACATCATTAAAGCAAGTGCAATGAAAACAGCGGAGAGCTTGTCGCCCCAGATTGTTCCGAATGCGGAAGTGATGAGCTCGCTGCCCGGCTTTTCGCCGAATGTAATGTCAACGCCGCTGATGATGATTGTAAGCGCTGTCAGTGAGCAGATAACAATCGTATCGATGAATACTTCGAAGATACCGAATATACCCTGCTGAACCGGACCTTCACAGTTTGCCGCTGCGTGCGCGATAGGAGCGGAACCAAGACCTGCTTCGTTGGAGAATGCGGATCTTCTCAGACCCCAAACGATTGCGTTCTTAAGCAGAATACCGCTGCCTGCGCCTACAACAGCCTGCGGGTTAAAAGCAGCAACGAAAATCTTGCGGAATGCGTCACCAATCATGTCGATATTGCCGAAGATGACAACCAATGTGAAAAGGATGTAAACGATACTCATAACCGGAACGAGTTTTTCGGTTACGGAACCGATTCTCTTGATGCCGCCGAACAGAACGCCTGCAGTCAGAAGAGCAAGAGCGATACCGATTACCCAGTCAACTGCAGCAACATTTGCAAAGTCCGGAGCAAACGCTGCAACCGCACCCTTGATGGAGCCGTTGATGGAGTTTGCCTGTGACATGTTGCCGATACCAAACGATGCCAGAACTGCGAACGCACAGAATAAAATCGCCAGCCAGGACCATTTCTGTCCGAGTCCGTTCTTTATGTAGTACATCGGACCGCCGACCCAGTCGCCTTTCGAGTCCTTTTCACGATAACGAATGGAAAGTGTAACTTCGGCATATTTGATAACCATGCCGAGGAGCGCTGCCAGCCAGAGCCAGAAGATCGCGCCGTAACCGCCGAGAGCAATCGCCTGAGAAGTTCCGACGATGTTACCGGTACCTACGGTTCCCGCAAGTGCGGTACATACCGCCTGAAGCGGTGTAACTTCACCTTCGCCCGCATCCGATTTTTTGAAAATCTTACCGAACGTATTTTTCATGGCGTATCCGAATCTGCGGAACTGTACTCCGCCCGAACCGATGGTGTAGTATAAGCCTCCGACGAATACGCACGGAAGCAGAATGTAAATCCACGCAACGGTGTTTAGTGTGCCTGCTACAAAATCATATAAAGCCTGCATTTTGTGTCCTCTCTTTCTTTTAAGTGAATGTTAAGCTGTTTGAAATAAAAAGAGACAAGCTCCCGGAAAGCCTGCCTCTGGTTTCTTTGCAAAATTTTCGTCAATCCAAAACAAATTCAGAAATATCAATGAAACGTATGCTCTAAACAAAATGTAAAAGCCAAACATCCTCTGCGCTTGAGAGGATAAATTCCATTTCTGTCCTTTTGCCTGAGAGATTGGCGTTTTCGCCTTGCACCTTCGGCCCCCGCACAGCTCGCGGGTGTCTCCAGAACGCTATCCCTTTACAGTCCTCACCGCATAAATCTCCCGAAGGGGAAACCGTGCGGAACCTGAGAGTTTTACTCCTTCGGCGGTAATCCTTTTCCTGCAAAGTTCATCTAGCATATTCAGTTATGTACTGCTATTAGTACAATCATAAAATTTATTATATACAATCTGACAGCAAAAATCAAGGGGAATAAGGAAAAAACTTGTGCATTTGACACAGAAAGCCTATTGATATATTATTTGAGCTTGTGTAAAATGAAGAAATAAGGGAGGTGAATGCTTTGACAGAGGAAAAAAGAAGAATGCCCGGTACAGAATCTCAGGCACAGTCCGGAGTACAGTCAATAGAAAGAGCACTTGACATCATTGAGGCCGTTGCAGCAGAAGAAAGCGGTTTAAATCTGACGGAAATTTCAAAACGAACGCAGCTACATAAGAGTACTGCATACAGAATCATAGAAACACTCACCGGTCGAGGATATCTTGCCAAAACGCAAGAAGGAAACTATAGAATAGGTTTGAAGCTGATAGAAGCAGTAAGCTACTACATTAACAGTCTTGAACTTCAAACAGAAGCAAGACCTTATGTAGCAAAACTCTCAGCACGCTTCGGACTCACATCACATCTGGGCGTATTGGATGGCGAGTATGTCGTGTATGTCGAAAAAATGGATGTATTTTCTTCTGTACGGATGTATTCACAAATTGGTCTTCGAATGCATGCATATTGTTCCTCGCTTGGAAAGTGCCTTTTAGCCGGCTGTTCAAAGCAAGAACTTTCAGACGCTATGAAAGATTGCAGTTTCATTCGTTTTACTCCAAACACAATAGCGAACATGGATGAGCTGAAAGCAGAATTGGCAAAAGTCAGAAAGCAGGGATGGGCGATGGACGATGAAGAGTACGAGATTGGAAATCGATGCATTGCGGCACCTATTTATGATTACTGCGGAGATATTGTGGCTGCAATCAGCGTAAGTGGCAGCACGCATTTGATTCCGAACGAGCGTATTGAAGAAATCGCTGAGGTTGTAAAGGAGACGGCACTCGAAATTTCGCACGGCCTTGGCTATACCGGGTAATAAGACAAAATTTAAGTTAAAATAAAATGGGACATGCGCCTAACGATTATTTTCCGTTAAGGCGCATGTCCCATTTCGTTGTACGGATTACAAGCAAATTTTAATCTGCTTTTTTTTGCAATGCGAGTTTACCCATAGCATCCGCCTGTAAAATTGCATCATACAATTCAATAGGCTGGACATCACCCGCAAGGTTGTGAATGGTTTCACCCGGTACACAGGCATGCTCAGAGATTGTTTTTACCTGTTCTTTGGTCGTAACACCGATTTCTTCTAAAGTTACAGGCAGTCCGACCTCTAAGCAGAAGTTTTGAACTTCTTCGAATTCTTCCTTCGAAGCCCCCTCAAGTATAAGTTGAACTAAGGTACCAAACGCAACACAGCAACCATGATCTGCACAGTCAATGCCGAGCGCGGTGACGCCGTTGTAGAAAGAGTGTGCAGCCGCACAATTTACATTATCGGCACCAACACCGGACAGATACACATTCGCCTCAACAATTGCTTCCAGTGCAGGGGTTACTGCGTGGATTTTGCAAGCTTCGAGAGCCTGTTTTCCGTATTCAAGGAGCGTTTCATAGCATAATTTCGCCAAAGCCTGACCTGCACGGGTAATTCCGGTACCTTCCAAGCTCGGAGACTCTGTTCGAACTGATGCACGTCCTTCAAAGAAGGTTCCGAGCGCATCGCCCATACCTGCAATGAGAAATTCAGCAGGAGCATTTGCGATGACTGTTGTATCTACCAAAACCGCATCGGGATTCGTAGGATAGAATAAATATTTATCAAAGCTGTGGTCATCATTATATATAACAGAAAGCCCTGTGCATGGAGCGTCTGTCGCGGCAACTGTCGGAATGATGACAACATGCCGGCCGGTATAAAAAGCAGTTGCTTTGGCTGTATCTACAGCACTGCCGCCGCCAACGGCAACAACAGTATCAATATTGTCTTCCTCGACAATTGCTTTCATGCGGTTAATTTCACCATAGCTGGAGATTCCGCCAAAGATTTCGTAGCGCCTGTAATCGTCAGAACCTGCGAAGCTTTCTTCCAATTTGTCGTGACAAGCTTTGCAGCCGCTTTTCGAACATACAAACAGCCAGCGATGTCCCATATAACCCATTTCATCTTTAAATTTCAAAAGTGCATCTCTTCCCTGTACATATTTCAGAGGTTCTCGCATTGCCCGAAGTCTCCCCATCATAGATAATCTCCCCCTTGTTTTTAAAGTATATTTTTCAGAACAATTGTCTTTACTCTTGTCATTTCATTGAAAGTGGACATAACACCTTCGGTACCTATGCCGCTGTGTTTCCAGCCACCGAATGGCATTTCAAATGAACGGTAGAAGCTTGCGCCGTTAATAACTGCACCACCGGCTTCCATAGCTGATGCAACCTTGAATGCACGCTTTTCATCACGCGAGAATACGCAGCTGGAAAGACCAAACTTAGAAGAATTTGCAATTTCAACTGCCTCTTCATCTGTATCAAAACCGATAATCGGAACAACAGGGCCGAAGATTTCCATATCCTTGGCAACATCTGCAGTCTTAGGAACATCGGCAATAACAGTCGGTTCATAGAATGCACCGTTTCTTTTGCCTCCGAGCAAAAGCTTTCCGCCCTGTTCAAGAGTCAGATTAACTTCTTTCTCGACTTTGACTGCAGCCTTTTCGCTGATCAGGCATCCGATTTGTGAATCCTCACTCTGCGGGTCGCCGACTTTCAGCTTTTTGATTCTTTCAATCGCTTTCTTTGCAAATTCATCCTTAAGAGAGTTGTGAATCAGGAAACGCTTGCTTGCGCAGCAGACCTGACCTGTATTGTACATACGACCCCAAACAAGCTCTTCAACTGCCAAATCCACATCACCGTCATCCAAAACGATAAATGCGTCATTTCCGC
Source organism: uncultured Bacillota bacterium (assembly GCA_902465215.1). Lineage (GTDB taxonomy): Bacteria > Bacillota > Clostridia > Peptostreptococcales > Anaerovoracaceae > CAG-238. Next base: position 4,049 of record CABQMM010000009.1, on the reverse strand, counting down.
CAAGCTCCAAGGCGGTATGTGTAAGATTTTCAGCGGCAAGTTTCGCAGTACCGATACCGACTTCCGTGCTCCCCGTCAAAGTTACAAGATGAACTCTCGGATCTGTAACCGCAGCATCCTTGACTGCACCCGGAGCTGTCAGACACTGAACAACACCGTTTGGAACACCAGCTTCAACAAGCATTTCCGTCAAGCGCATCAAAGTCAATGGATTGTCGGAAGAAGGCAGAACGATAGCAGCGTTGCCCATCATCAAAGCCGGAGCGACTTTCTGGTCATACAAATCGCAAGGGAAATTAAATGGAATAATGCAGGCAACCACACCGATCGGTTCTCTGGTTACAAGCTGCATTGTGCCTTCCTGTCCGGCTTCTGTTCCCGGAGGAATAATTGTTCCGTAGAAATGCTTAGCATGTTCCGCAAAAGCAGAGAAGGCAATCCGGATATTTCCGATTTCTGCACGGGCTTCCGTAATCGGTTTTCCGTTTTCTGCGCAAAGCGTTTGTGCCAGGGATTCTTTGTTCTGCTCTACAATATCAATAAATTTGTACATAACTTCGGCTCTCTTTGTTACAGAAGCCTTTGCCCATTCTTTCTGCCCTTTTACGGCAGCATCAACAGCAAGCGCAATATCTTCCGCAGTTGCTTTCGGGACGCTCTCAATTACTTTTCCTGTAGCAGGATTTGTTACATCAAATGTTTCTCCGCTTATGCTGTCAACCTTTTTTCCATCTATAATCATCTTCATAGTAATTCACTCCTTTCAAAATTTATATTTTGTCCTGATTTTTCACTATTTTGATTACATGGCATTATGCTTATTCGCCGAATGCGGTGAAAGAAAGCATCAAACCGCCGCAGGTGTTGTTGCCGTCATCTTCATAACCGTATTCACCAAATGTAAATTCCATAATAAACGGTATATCGCCGATTGCTTTCTTAACCTGCGTTGTAACCTCATCAATTCTGTCACCAATGCCGGCTCTTCTGCCGCCGCAGTGTACAAGGTGAAGACCTGCAATCGGTTTTCCTATTTTTTTCTTCAGATCTTCCAAAGTAGTACCGACCGCTGCAATGATTTCATCAACATCGGCTTCCATCTGAATAACTGCTGTACCGACAGCCAAATTATTGCCGATATTCATGCTGCCGTCTGCATTTCCGTTCATCGGGTGTCTGATAGCGGCCAAATCACCAAGTCTGTCTTTTACAGCAAGCGGTTTCTGAACTGCGTATGCGAGAAGGTTTCCTTCGCTTACTTCCTCCGCGGAAGCTCCCGTCCATTTGCGGTACTGTTCCAAAGCCGGAATACCGTTGATTTCAACAAGGGTTCTGTCGCCGTCAATTTTAGTGATAACGCCTGCATTCGCAGTTTCATGATAAGCACCTGTGAATTTGTTCGCAAAAGCTTTATCGGTATAGAAGAAAGCTACAGATACGCCGTCTGCTGTAACCATTTCATCTGTATAAAGAAGCCATTCACCGGCAATCGCGTTGTCGGCTGCGCTGCCCCCGAAGAATGGTACTCTGCCGATAACCTCGGTAATTCCCTTTAAATAATATTCTTCCTCTCCGGATGGTGCTGACATGTAGAAGAACGCAGGCGCAGCATCGGTTCCGGCTCTTTTCAGTGCTTCAACTGCAGCCTTGTGTCCGGTTTCTCTGGCGGAACCTTCCTTTGGCATACCGAAAACGCCTACTTTCATATCCGGATCGGATACTGCCATGATGCCGACGAAACCTTCCTCTGCACCATTGAATCCATCTTGCGTGATTACCCCTGTAAAGGAAGTATTTCCGATAAGAGGTACACCCGGCAATTCAGATTTGATTGCATCTAAAAGTTCCTGTTGGTTGTACTGAACACCGCTGTAAACGAATGCCATTTTCATGTCTTTAAGGTTCTCTTTTACGGCTGCCGCAGCTTCCTGTCCTGCTAAAGCAGCATTTGCATTAGTGCTTGTTCCTGTTTTAAACTTTAACATCTCTTGGTCCTCCTCTTTTACTTTCTTTTCTTTTGACACCTTTATAATACTTCGATTTTTAAAATGGTCAAGAGCAGAGGTTTCAAAATGCAAAAACTTTGTTCCACGATGCGGAACAACATACAATGAAATTGGAATTTATGTTTGGGCGAGAAGGAGGAAAATCCATGGATAAGAAAAAGAAAAAGCTCAGCCGTCCGGCGAAATTTACAATTCTCACAGGCTGCCTGCCTTTGGCGGTCTGTGGGTACGCGCTGACTCTTAAATTCTCTGAAGCTGCGGAAGCTGTAGACGGAACGGAGGAGATTAACTTTGTTTCTGCAGCGACTGAAAATATTGCGAAGCTTTCGTGGACTTATGACGGGGAAGTCTACTCTCTAACAAGATATGACGACGGTACATGGATACGTCCGGATGATGATGACTTCGCTGTCGAGCAGGATACCGCAGACTCTATGCTGGATACCGCTGCAAATATCGGTGCAAGCATGAGAATCACGGATGTGACGGACTATTCACAATACGGGCTTGAGGAACCGCAGAGCCGAATCATCTTGGAATATGCAGCGGAGGGTGACAGCGATGCGGCAGACGATACAGAGGGCAATGCCGGATTAAAAAAAAGTTTTAAAGAATCATACTTTAGTAGGATGACAACCCCGTTTTGTATGCGGTATAATACTACTAAGTATGATTTTTTTGTGAACCGCTGTGGGCGGTTTCGATGATGTATAAGAAAACGAAGGGAGAAATCGTGGCAGCACCTACTATCACTAAGCCTGCAATTGCAGAGCAGTTTGAAAACTTTATAAGAAACGGACGAATTCTTTTCCTCAGCGCGCCGTGTGGATTTGGAAAGACCACCTTAACCGATGCGTTGCTGAAAGGGCAAAGAGGGTGTAAGGCATTGTGGCTGAACGCAGGAACAGACGATATTTCCCGAATTTTCGCCGGAAATGATGTGCCGGCCGGAGACAGAAAAACCCGTAAAGCCTGTGATAAAGAGGCTGATTGGGATATTCTGGTGATTGATGATTTACAGATGGTGCAGGAGGAATCCGATTGGCAGATGCTTTGCGACCTGATTTGCTCGCACGCAGACAGACGCTTTATACTGCTCAGCCGTGGCACGCCGCCGGGCAGCCTGATGGCATTCCGCTACACAGGTCTGATGACCGTACTGCAGGCGGAGGATCTTCTCTTTGACTGCGACGACATACGAAAGGCGTTAAACGCTTATGGTGTGACTGTGACGGACAGTGAGCTTCATGCCATTCAGAAAGGCTCCATCGGCTATCCGCTGGGAGTTATGATTGTAGTGCGGCATATGTCCGGCGGAAAACCGTTCAGCTCGGCAATTGCAGCACAGGCGTTGCGAGAAGTTTTTCTGTACTTTGAAGACGCGGTCTATCGGCGTTTCGATTTGCCTGTTCGGAGATTTTTGCTGGAACTTGCGCCTTTTGAGAACTTTGACCTTGAAATGGCAAGAGTGGTCACGGGTGACCCTCACGCGGGGAAACTGCTCGACTGGCTTTTGAGCAATACGACCATGCTTCGTTATGACGATATGCAGCACTTCAGCTTTTGGCCGGAGTTTCGCGACTTCCTTCTTTGGAAAATGGAGCAGGAATATTCCGAGGAAAAACGACGGACTTTGCTGGGACGCGGCGGTTTGTATTACGAACTGAAAGAAGATTATGCACATGCGCTGGAATGCTACACCAAGGGCGGAGACCACTCCAAGGTTTCCGAACTTTTGGTACGCAACGCAGAGCTGCACCCGGGCATGGGGCATTATCACGAAATGGAAAAATATTATCGCAGTCTGCCTGAGTCCGAAATTGAGGCATCACCTTCGCTCATGCAGGGAATGAGTATGCTTTGTGCGCTGGCGATGGATTTTGAGGGATCGGAGCGTTGGTACAGCAGCCTTCAGGCGTTTTCGCGCCGCTGTGGTAAGCAGGATGCCGCAGGAAAACAAGCGCGCGGAAGGCTTGCATGGCTGGACATTTCTCTGCCGCAGCGAGGTGTGGAGAACCTGACGACGATTATTCCCGCGGTATT
>CABQMM010000008.1 GCA_902465215.1 uncultured Bacillota bacterium | reverse complement strand
TCGGCGCGTTTTAAGAATCCGCGAAGGAGATCCTTTGGAAATTTACACGGGCAATGCCGGAGAAGTCATTCTGAAAAAATACTCTCCTATCAGCGAACTGAGCCAGTTTGCCGACGAATACGCAGAAACGGTCTCAAAGGTGCTGGGTGCTACCATTCTGGTTTCCGACACCGATCAGGTAATCTCAGCATGGGGTTCCGGCAAAAAAGAATATGCCGACAAAAAGGTGGACAATGAGCTGGATAAAATCATTCAGAGCAAAAATCGCTACTTAAATGATTCCAAAATCGTGGTCCCCATTATTTCCCAGGGAGACCCAATCGGTTCGATTACCATCTTGCAGAATACCGGCAAGACGCTCGGTGATGCAGAACTGAAAGCAGCCGAAATCGGCGCGGGCTTTCTGGCAAGACAGATGGAAAGCTAAGATAAAAAATCCGGAGAAAGACTTTCAGCCTCTTCCGGATTTTTTACTTTCGTTCAGCACTTCGAGCAGGCTCAAGCTGTCCTGCAGCATGTGCGTGCGGTCGGTTGTCAACCGGATAAACGGCTGCACACCTCCGTGCACGAAAACCTTTTTGCCGAATTTTTCTGTCAGATTAAACAGCGCATACCCGCTTAAAGGATTTTTCTCCGCAAAGTCAAAGACAAGCTTGACAATCGCATGGTCTTTCGATGTAAGTTTAACTGCCGGGGCAGTTTCTTTATTTTCCGCATGAATCCTCGTAACTGCAAGCTCTTCCGCAAGAAACCTGACATGGGAGATTTTAACCAGATTGACAGTCTCCTGCGGTACATCTCCGAATCGATCCAGCATTTCGTCGATAATTTCATCCTCATCATCATAGGTCTGTATTGATGCGATTTTCTTATACATCTGAAGCTTAAGCGTCTCATTTTCGATATAGCGCTCCGGAATATATGCTGAAAGTGGAAATTCAATGCTCGACTCTTCCTTATCCTCGTTTACAATCTCGCCTTGCAGAGCGCGTACCGCGTTGTCAATCATCTTACAGTAAAGCTCATAACCGATATTCATCATGTGTCCATGCTGCGCGGTCCCTAAAAGATTCCCGGCGCCTCTGATTTCAAGGTCACGCATAGCCACCTTAAAACCTGCGCCGAATTCTGTAAATTCACGGATTGCCTTGAGTCTTTTCTCTGCAACCTCTGTCAACACTTTATCCTTTTGATACATCAGATACGCATAGGCAATTCGATTGGAACGCCCAACCCTGCCGCGGAGCTGATAAAGCTGCGAAAGACCGTATCGGTCAGAATCCATGATAATCATGGTATTGGCGTTCGGAATATCGATACCGGATTCGATGATGCTGGTCGCCACCAGAACATTGCTTTCTCCATTGATGAATCCGACCATCACACTTTCCAGCGTGTGTTCGTTCATCTGTCCGTGCCCGACTGCAACCACTGCTTCCGGAACGAGTTTTTCAATCTTTTCGGCAATCTGCTGAATGCCCTTCACGCGGTTAAAGACAACATAAACCTGTCCGCCTCTTCCGAGCTCGCGTTCGATGATATCTTTGATGAGCAGATCGTCCTGCTCAAGCACATAGGTCTGCACGGGATAGCGCTCTTCCGGCGGTTCTTCTATGACGCTCATATCCTTGATTCCGGTCATGGACATATTCAGAGTTCTCGGAATCGGTGTCGCCGAAAGCGTCAGCACATCCACATTTTTCTTTATTTTTTTGATGGTTTCCTTGTCTTCCACGCCGAAACGCTGCTCTTCGTCGACCACCAGAAGTCCCAAATCTTTAAATTTTATATCTTTGGAAAGCAGGCGGTGCGTGCCGATAATCAAATCGACCTGTCCTTTTCCAAGCTCCTCGATAATTTTTTTCTGCTGTGCGGCGCTCCGAAAACGCGAAAGCACCTCAACCTTAAACGGAAACTTTTCAAAGCGTTCTTTCAGCGTATAATAGTGCTGGTTCGCCAGAATTGTCGTCGGCACGAGCACCGCCGCCTGTTTGCCGTCTGAAACGCATTTAAACAGCGCTCTCGCGGCGACTTCCGTCTTGCCGAATCCAACATCTCCGCAAAGCAGGCGATCCATCGAAAACGGCTTTTGCATGTCCTGCTTGATTTCCTCGGCTGCCCGAAGCTGGTCGCCTGTTTCCTCGTAAGGAAAGTCATCCTCGAATTCCCTCTGCCAAACCGTATCCTTTGGGAAGGAGTAGCCCGGCTGCATCTTTCGCTGCGCATAGAGGTCGATTAAATCCTTTGCCATGACCGCGATCGCTGCCTTGGCCTTCGCCTTGGTGGCTTTCCACTCGCCGCCGCTGAGCTTGTTGATTTTCGGCACAGCGCCGTCCGAGCCGATATATTTCTGTACGATATCCATCTGCTCCACCGGAACATACAGCATATCGTTTCCTGCGTATTTAATTTTAATATAGTCCTTCTTTTCGCCCTGCACATTCAGCTGCTGAATGCCCACGAATTTACCGATTCCGTGGTTTTCGTGCACCACATAGTCGCCCTCGCGCATATCGGCGAAAGACTGAAGTTTCTGTCCTTTGTTCTTGAATTTTTTTCTTTTCGAGGTCTTATGCGTAAAGAAAATATCCGCCTCGCAGATATAGCAGATTTTTTCTGAAGGAAATTCCATTCCGCCCGTCAGGCTTCCCTTTTCAAACAGGATTTTTCCCTCAAGCCCGATTCTCTCAACAAACTCCTGCAGGTTTTTCAGGCGTTCCTCCGATGCACATACGATGGTTACCCGATAGCCTTTTTTGACATAGGTTTTCAGCTCTGACTCGAGCACATTCATCTTTCCGCCGAAGGAAAGCATCTGCCTTGCCTGCAGATTATGCACCTTCTCGAAAGTATCCGCTCCGATAATTCTCTTCGGGAACGGCGTAAACACCGCCACATCCGGCTGTTTATAAGCTTTACGGAAGTCGTTTTCATCCGAAATACAGGAAACGTCCTTCGGAATAGCCTGCCCGCGTGAAAGCAAAACCTTAAAGTCTTCCTGAAGCTCAGTCGTCCGCAGATTCAGGCTTTCTTCTATACGGTCCGGATCGTCAATCATCAGAATGCCGTCGCTCATGTAATCCCACAGATATTCGGTTTCATCATAAAAATACTGAATATAGTTTTCCAGAAGCTGAAGATTCGATACCTGCTCGATGTATTCGCAAATCTCATCCGCTGTCTGCAAAATCTTCTGAGAAAGTTCCTCGTCCTTCTTGGCAGCTTCCCTTGCCGCCTTGCGGTAATCATCCCGAAGATGCTTTGAAGCTTTTTCAAAGACTGCCTTATCGTTTAAAATCTGCTCTGCCGGATAAACTTCGATGAAGGAAAGCGCTTCGACCGACCTCTGCGTATCCGGATCAAAGGTACGAATCGAGTCCACCTCGTTTCCGAATAGTTCGACACGGTACGGATATTCCGCGTCCGGCGTGAAAACATCGATGATGCCTCCGCGAATGCTGAACTGCCCTCTTCCGTCTACAATTTCCATGCGCTCATAGCCGAGTTTTGCCAGCTTTTCTTTGATTTCCGAAAGCTCCGTCTCCTCACCAAGCTTAATTTTTAGGGAGGTTCCCTCGAAATAAGCGTGTGGCGTTATCTTTTTAATGGCAGCCGAAACCGGCGCAATTACCACTACCGGCTGTCCGGTGCGCAGGGCTTTCAGAGCTTTTAATCTTTGAATGAGCTGGTCGTGGTTCTTCGCAGCAAACCGCAGCAGAAACTGTTCTTCCGACGGAAGCACGATAATTTCTTTATCCCTGACAAAAAAAGAAAGATCCAAAGCAAGTCGTCTCGCCCGCACATCCGTGGAGACGATGATGATGCTCTGATTCTTTTCTTTTGCGAGATAAGCGGCAACCGGAGCTACACGGCTTTCGGATATTCCTGAAATGTTAATCATTTTTCTCTTCCTTCTTCAGCCTTATATTATACTCGTTCATTGCCTTATCAATTCCTTTTTCGACGATACACGCAGCTGCTTTCGCTGCCCGAGTGAGTGCATCCTCTAAAAGGTCTTTTTCTTTTTTCGTTACACCGCTGATAACATAATCAATTAAATCCACTTTTTTATCACTGCCAATCCCGACGCGGATTCGCGGGAATCCATCGTCCTGAAGCAGATAGACAATGTTTCGCATTCCGTTATGCGTCCCTGCGCTGCCTTTTTTTCGCAAGCGAATACTACCGGTCGGAATATCGATGTCGTCATAAATGACAATGAGGTTTTCAATGTCCTCTTTATAATAGTTCATCACTTCCATCACCGACTGGCCGCTCAGGTTCATATACGTCTGCGGTTTCACAAGCAAAACCTTCCGGCCGGCGATTCTTCCTTCGCCGACCAGAGCTTTGAATTTTATTTTATCAACTTTAATGCCGTATTCCTCTGCCAGCAGGTCAACGGCTATAAACCCCATATTATGCCGGGTATTTTCGTATTTTTTCCCGGGGTTTCCCAGACCTACAATAATATACACAGGTTTACGATCCTTTCTTTTCTATTATTAATCAAACAGTACACTGATCGAGCCGTTGGTGAACACTCTTGTCATCGCTTCCGCAAACAGCGGTGCTACGGACAGGAATGTCATCTTTTCGAGCTTCTTTTCTTCCGGAAGCGGAACGGTATTGAGCAAAACAAGCTCTTCGATTGCCGATGCCTCAAGTCTTTCTACAGCAGGTCCTGACAATACCGGATGGGTTGCAGCTGCGAAAACAGCTTTCGCGCCCAAATCTTTGATTGCGTTTGCCGCATTGCAGATAGTACCTGCAGTATCAATCATATCGTCGATGATAATGCAGTTCTTGCCGTCGATATTACCGATGATATTCATGATTTCACTCTTGTTCGGTTCCGGTCTTCTCTTGTCGATGATCGCGATTGGGCAGTTTAAGATTTCAGCCATATTTCTGGCTCTTGTAACGCTGCCGTGGTCCGGAGAAACAACAACTAAGTCTTCGAGCTGCTTTTCTTTGAAATATTTTGCGAGGATTGGCATTCCGAGAAGGTGGTCAACCGGAATGTCGAAGTATCCCTGAATCTGGTTTGCGTGCAGGTCCATGGTAAGAACTCTGTCTGCGCCCGCTGCCATAATTAAGTCAGCCACAAGTTTTGCTGTAATCGGGTCTCTTGCCTTTGCCTTTCTGTCTTGACGCGCATATCCGTAATAAGGAATAATCGCGTTAATTCTTCCCGCAGAAGCTCTCTTCATCGCGTCGATCATAATGAGCAGTTCCATTAGGTTGTCATTTACCGGACTGCAGGTTGACTGAACTATGTAAACATCAATTCCTCTTACCGATTCCCAAATGTTGACTGAAATTTCGCCATCGCTGAACTTGGTAACGGTTGCCTTTCCAAGTGGTTTTCCCATGATGTCTGCGATTTCCTTGGCTAATTCGATATGCGAATTGCCCGTAAAAATTTTGTAGTCAGAAAATACTCCGCTTCTCACTGTTTTTTACCTCGTCTTTCTTTCGTGTACTTTTGATTTGATTTTGTTTTTACTTTTTTCTCTTCAAAATCCCTTTTGCAGAAACCCATCCCTGTTTCTTGGTTCCGCGTGCTCTGGCGATATAAAGCGCATCGCCTTCCACATCCTCGGTAACCGTGCTTCCGGCAGCAATGTATGCGCCTTCGCCCACCTTCACCGGTGATACGAGATTGCTGTTGCAGCCGATAAACGCCCCGTCGGAAACCGTTGAGCGGTATTTGGCCGTTCCGTCGTAATTGACAAAAACAACGCCGCAGCCTAAGTTTACATCGCATCCCACATCTGAATCCCCTATATATGTGAGGTGCGCTGCTTTCGAGCCGTCTCCGAAGGTCGAGTTCTTGATTTCCACGAAATCCCCTACCTTGCAGTGTGCTCCGACCCTGCTTCCGGGCCGCATATATGCGAAAGGACCGACTTTCGTTCCTTCACCTATCGTACTTTCAACGATAACGGAATTTTCGATTTCAACTCCGTCAGAGATTTGAGAATCGGTGATTCTGGTGTTCTGTCTGATTACACAGTTTTCACCGATTTTCGTATTTCCTTCAAGCGTAACGCATGGCCCGATTAGGGTTCCTGCGCCGATTTCCACGCTTTCGTCGATATAGGCAGAAGAGACATCTATAAATTTCACACCTGCCTGCATATGTTTCAGCGCAATATTCATGCGCGCTTCTACCGACTTGCTGTATGCCTCAAGCAAAGCATTTCTTTCTTTTTCGTCCATGATTCTCCCTTACTTTTCCAAAAGCATTTCGCCTACTTTATAAATGTCGCCTGCGCCCATCGTAATCACCATGTCGCCCGGCTGTGCGTTTTTCGTCACATAATCTGCAATCGCCTCAAAACTCTCCATGAACAAAACTTCCTTGTCCGGATGCGTTTCTTTGATGCGCTCAGCAAGCTGCGCCGATGAAATCTTATAGATGTTCTTCTCTCTTGCCGCATAGATTTCCGCAAGAATGAGTTTATCGGCCTTGTCGAAAGCCTCCGCAAAATCATCGAAGAGAGCCATCGTTCTCGTATAAGTGTGCGGCTGGAAGAGACACCACAGTTTGTTATGCGGAACATTCTGCGATGCGTCCAGCGTCGCCTTAATCTCTGTCGGGTGGTGAGCATAGTCGTCCACGATTTTAACGCCCTTTGAAGTCGTTCCGACGATGTCGAATCTTCTCTGCGTTCCGTGGTAGCTTTCCAAAGTTTCTTTTATAATTTCGCTGTCCACGCCCAGCGTATGTCCGCAGGCATAAGCAGCAAGCGCGTTCAGGATATTATGCTCGCCCGGAATTCTGAGCTGAACCCGATTCAGTTTCTCTCCTTTATGAAAAACATCAAAGGAAGGCATTCCGTTTTCGTCGAACAAGATATTTTTCGCGCAGTAGTCGCAGTTTTCATTCAGACCAAAGGTCACAACGTTGTCAAGCCCTTGGATTACACGGTTCACGAATGGGTTCGCATCATAGGCGATAATCGTTCCCGCTTTCGGCACCAGATGCGCGAAGCGGTCGAAGGAGCTGACGATATGGTCAATATCCTTGAAATAGTCCAGATGATCCGAATCGATATTCAGAATAATTTCCATCTTTGGTTTCAGGCTCAGGAAACTATCCATATATTCGCACGCCTCGGTTACGAAATATGGACTGTCTCCGACTTTCACATTGCCGCCGATTTCCGAAAGATTGCCACCGACCAGAATCGTCGGCGAAAGCTTCGCGCAGTCAAGGATTAAAGAAACCATCGAGGTTGTCGTTGTCTTTCCGTGCGTTCCCGAAATTGCAATGCTGTTTTCATATTCGTCCATCAGAAGCCCCAGCATTTCCGCGCGGCTCATCACAGGAATTCCTCTTTCCTGCGCTCTTACAAGTTCCGGGTTATCCTTAGCGACCGCTGCAGAATATACAAGCAAATCCGCATTTTCCACATTCTCGGCTCTGTGGCCGATGAAGATTCTGGCGCCCGCTTTTGCAAGCTTCGCCGTCATGTCGGACTCCTTCATATCCGATCCGGACACATTATACCCTCTGGACAGCAAAATTTCTGCAATCGCCGAAAGACCGATTCCTCCGATTCCGATGCAGTGAATATTTTTATATTTATTTAAATCTATCATGAAAAAAGCCTCCGTTTATTCCGTCACTTTTTCAAGTCACTTTTCTACAAGTATAGTATAACACAAATTCTCCATTTGTTATATACTAATTAGCAAAAAATATGAAAAAGCCAAGACACAGGCTTTAAGCTGCGCTTGGCATTACTTTTTTCGTTTTGCGGCAGGTTTTCCCTTTCCCGCTTCGTGATTGAGCACACGGATGTCCGGGTTTTGCTCTTTTGCGTATTCGCAGATGGCATTCACCTCGCCGCGCTTAAAGAGCAGTGCTTTTTCGAGGCTGCTGTAACCGATGTGCAGGCGCACATACTCATCGTCGCCCCTATCTTCGATTACGATGGAATTAATGTCTTCCCACGCAAAAAAATCGTACTGCGTCGTGATCTGCATGTTATAGAAGATTTCAAGTCCGCGACAGGTGATCGCGGCATCCTTCACCGTTACCATCGTGATGGAATAAAGGATTGAAAAAATCATCGAAATCACCGCAAGCGGCAGGTTTCTGTCAAAGGAGGAAACTCCGAAGAGCAGTAAAACAACCACCAAAACCCATCCTCCGATTTTTACCCATTTTTTCCGCGGTTTGTTTGCACGCGCCGTATAAATCGGCAGCGGCAGCGAATCCCAAGGCAGCATCTTTTTCACAACTATGACTTCCTTTCTTATAAAAGGGCGCGTCAGTTTTCCGGCGCGCCCGGGTTTTGTTGAAAATTAAGCGTTAATTTTCGGGGCCTTGCCTGCTGCACGGCGTGCTTTTAGGCATTCCAGTGCTTTGCTATGTGCTTCTTCAGGAGCTCCTGCAGGTTTGCCGGCACGTGTCTTTCCAAACAGACTTGTATAAGAACCGTCCGCCCAGAAAATATTGCGTCCCAAAAGTGCTGTTACATATGCGTAAATCGGATTGATAAGATTTACGAATGCATATGGGAAGAATACGAGCGGACTCATTCCGAGAACTCCGGTCTGGTATGCGCCGCATCCTGTCCAAGGGAACATAACCGCCCAAAGAGTACCGGCATCTTCCAGTGTACGGGAAAGCATATTACGTCCGAGTCCGAGTTCGTCAAACTTGTCGGCATAAATCGGAGCCGGAACACCGATTCCGAGGAACTGGTCGCACATGGTTGCGTCACAGAAGATGGATGTAAGAAGCGTTGCCAAAATCAGACTTCCGACAGAATTAATCTTGTGCTTGAGGCTTCCAAACAGACGCTCAATGCATCCGCAGCGTTCGAGCGCACCGCCGTAGGCCAGTGCTACGATAATCAGGTTGATGGTCCACATGGTTCCATCCATACCACCTGCTTTGCCTAAGATTGAGTCTGCAACTTCATTTCCGGTTTCGACTTCGATACCGTAGTGCAGCATGTTGAATACATCTCCGAGCGCGCGGCTTCCGTAGATATCAACCGGCTGGAAGATAACCATGAAAAGAGTTGCGACTGCAACGGAAACAGCAATGCCAACAAGTCCCGGCACGCGGAGGATACACATGACGATTACGACAATAATCGGAATCAGCAGAATCGGGCTGATATTGAATACACTTCCGAAAGCTTCCTGAATGCTTGCAGCAACCGTCGGATCGTAAGCGCTTTCGTCGATATTCAGTCCGAGAATCGTGTAAAGCACAAGTGCAATAATCATCGTCGGTCCGGTCGTTGAAACCATCGCGGTTACGTGGTCGAATAAACCTGTTTCAGCAACAGCCGCAGCAAGGTTTGTTGTGTCGGACAGCGGGGAGAACTTGTCTCCTACATATGCACCGGAGATAATCATGCCTGCTGTGATTGCCGGATTGATACCAAGGCCGGCACCAATACCAAGGAACGCAAGACCGATAGTCGCTGTGGTTGTCCAGGAGGAACCGCAGGCAAGACCTACGATTGCACAAAGAATACAACCGATCGGAAGGAAAAGCTTCGGCGTGAGCAGATCAAGTCCGTAAACGATAAGCGACGGAATTGCTCCGGAAGCCATGAAGCTGGATACCAGGAAACCAACCGTGCAGAGAATCAGAACTGCTTCCATGGAAGCGCTCAGACGGTCGATCATGCCCGTAAGCATTTCCTTGAAGCTGTGTCCGCAGGAAACACCTACAATACAAGCTACAATAATTGATAATACCAACGGCATGTGTGCATCGTGGTAGCCGGATTCCGATCCGCCGTGGAAGCAATAAAGCATCAGGGCGATCATTACAACGATCGGAATCAATGCCACGATGAAACTTGGCTGTCGTGGCGTTCTTTTTTCGTTAGTCATAAATAATACCTCACTTTAGTTTAATAAATAATTGAAGCCATGCCTCACAATTCTACTACAATTTCAACATAAAAGCAAGGAAAATCTGCCAGCGCGTAATATGCCGTTTCTTTTGTTGACAAAAAAATAAAAAAGAAATATGATATTTATATAACACGAACGATTGGAGGATTTTCAAATGAAACGTACGGAAAGAGTCGGCGCGATTATTAAAATTTTGACGGATACGCCGAATAAAAGTTATACCCTGCAGTACTTTTGCGATTTATTCGGAGCCGCAAAATCCAGCATCAGCGAGGACATCAAATCGGCCGGAGAAGCGATTGCCTTTACCGGCACGGGCTTTCTTGAAACAGCTTCCGGAGCAAAGGGCGGCGTAAAGTTCGTTCCGGATATTTCTGATGAAAAAGTCCGCGAGCTCCAGCAGGAATTCTGTACGCGCCTATCCGACCCTTCAAGGCTTTTGGGCGGAAATTTCCTCTATACTTCGGATTTATTCTATGATTCCCGGCTAATCCAAAAGATAGCTTCTGTTTTTGCCCGTAAATTCAGAGAGTGTGATGCCGATTATGTCGCAACCGTTGAAACAAAAGGGATTCCTTTGGCTTCGCGCGTGGCGCATCTTATGAATCTGCCTTTAGTCGTTGTCCGCAGGGAAGCAAAAATTTCCGAAGGCTCTACCGTAAGCATCAACTATTTCAGCGGCTCTTATGACCGAATTCAGCGCATGTCGATGTCCAAGCGTGCAATTTCAAACGGCGGTAAAGTTTTAATTATTGATGATTTCATGCGCGGCGGCGGAAGTGTCGTCGGGATTTCCGAAATGGCGGGAGAATTTGGTGCGGAAGTCGTTGGAGTCGGTGTTGCCATCGCCTCGCTCAAGCCTGAGCAAAAAAAGATCAAGGACTACACCTGCCTTGTCTACATTGATGATATTGCACCCGATGCGAAAGGAATTACGCTTCTTCCGAGTGAAAATATCTTTTAGCCACCACAAATAAGCCGCTATTTTGTATAGATTTCGCATATATTTGTCATTTCTTTGAATTTTTTGTCATTTTTACTTGTAAAAATTTTAACAAGATATTATAATGGACTTGTTAATGTGAGCGTTACTGTAAGCACACAGGACGAAGTATATGCTAGAAAGGTGGTACAAAATGAACATTACTGATGTAAGACTCAGAAAAGTTAATGAAGAAGGAAAATTAAAGGCAATCGCATCTGTTACATTTGATGAAGAATTCGTGGTTCACGACATCAAAGTTATTGATGGACAAAATGGTTTATTTATTGCGATGCCAAGCAGAAAAATCGGAAATGGTGAATTCCGTGATGTGGCACATCCGCTTTCATCCGAAACACGCAACAGAATCAGAGATGCAATTTTCGCAGAGTATGAAAAAGCAGAGGATGAAGCACCGATTGCAAATGCTGCAGTATAAACCTGTATAAAAAAGAATATTAAAAAGGAGCCCCATCATCGGTATGTACAAAACAACTTCCGATGCAAGGCTCTTTTTTTATTCATACAATCTTTTTAATTTTATCAGGCAAATTCGACGCGAATCATATTTGTCTTCCCCGTCACATCCAGCGGCACGCCGGCGCTGATAACAACTTTATCTCCGGTATGCAGCAGTCCTTCCTTTCTGCCCTCTTCCAGACAGCGGTAAACCAGAACATCCACATTTTGGAGATTTTCGACCATCAGCGGGTACACGCCCCAGATGAGTGCCATCTGATGATAGGTTTTTTCGTGCGGCGTAGCTGCAATCAGCATGGTAGCCGGACGGAACTTGCTCATGCGAAGAGCCGTATATCCCGACTTGGTAATGCTCATAATCGCTTTCGCGTTGATGTCTCTGGCAAGCGTGCATGCCGCGTGACCTACCGCGTTTGTCGTATCCTGTGCGTCCATCTCATACCACATATTCGCTCCCGGCAGAAATCTCGGATCGTCCTGTTCTGCCTGCTTGGCAATTTTCGCCATCGCCGCCACGGCCTCCGCAGGGTAAGCACCCATTGCGGTTTCGCCGGAAAGCATAACCGCTGAGGTTCCGTCAAATACCGCGTTCGCCACATCTGTAATTTCCGCTCTGGTCGGCAGCGGATTCTGAATCATGGATTCGAGCATCTGCGTCGCGGTAATAACTGTCTTGCCACTTTGCTGACACCTCTTGATGAAGCGCTTCTGAATGCCCGGAAGTCTTGCAAAATTCACCTCAACGCCCATGTCGCCTCTGGCAACCATAATGCCGTCGGATGCCTCCAGGATTTCCTCAAAATTATCGATACCCTCAATATTTTCAATTTTAGAAATAATTTTTATATCACTGCCGCCGTTTTCCGTCAAGAAATTCCGAAGTGCAATTACATCGTCGGCCCTTCTTACGAAAGAGGCTGCAACATAATCGACATCTTTTTCAATGCCGAAAAGCAAATCGTCTTTATCCGCGGGGCTTAGATATTCCATGGAAAGCGCCACATTCGGCACATTGATGCCTTTATGGTTGCTGATTTGTCCACCCGTGATTACACGGCAGACGATATCCGTCTGCGTCGTTTCCGTCACCTTCAGGCGCAATTTGCCGTCGTCAATCAAGACTTCATCGCCCTCCTTCAGCTCTCCCGGAAGATTTGCATAGGTAATGGAAGCTCTTTCAGCATTTCCGAGCACATTTTCCGTCGTCAGCGTGAAGAGTTCTCCATTTTTCAGCATTGCTTTTCCGCCTTCAAAATCTCTGGTCCGGATTTCCGGTCCCTTCGTATCCAGCATAACCGCGGCAGGCAGACCCAGATTATCTCTGACTTTGCGAAAAAGATCAATGGTCTTTCCGTGACCCTCATGCGTTCCGTGCGAAAAGTTTACTCTTGCGACATCCATTCCTGCCTTCAGCATTTTTTCAAGCATTTCTTCATTGGTCGACGCGGGACCCAGCGTGCATATAATTTTCGTCTTTCTCATCGTTTCCCCTCTTTCATTTCTTTCTCGGCATTTTCCTGTTTCTATTTTACCGCAAGTGCAAAAAGAATGCAATCAAACGGTTGTCGGATTTATGTAAAATGTTATATACTTTTATATAGTCAAAATAGTTTACTATGAGGTGTTACAGTTATGTCTGAACAAAATTTAAAAGAAAGATTACGAAACGAAAAGGCGCTTGCTCTCGTCTGCAGTGCGGACGAAGCAGCAAATCTCATACAGGACGGAATGTCTGTGGGAATCAGCGGTTTCACTAATGCAGGCTATCCGAAGGCAGTCCCCCATGCCCTCGCGGAGCAGGCAAAGGCAGGAAGAAAGGTTAAAATCGACCTCTACTCCGGTGCTTCCGTCGGCCCCGAGGTGGATACGGAACTTACCGAAGCAGGCGTTATCGGAAAACGGATTCCTTATCAGACCAATTCTGTTCTCAGAAAATCCATCAACGCAGGCGATGTTGGTTATATCGACATGCACCTCGGACGCTCTCCTGAGTTTGTCGCAGGTGGTCACGTCAAAAAGCCTGATATTGCGCTTGTGGAAGCACTTGCGATTACAGAAAACGGTGACCTTGTACCTACAACTTCCGTCGGTAACACACCTACCTATGTTGCAGAGGCAGATTTTGTCATCGTTGAAATTGCGATGGCGAAACCTTTGCATTTAGAAGGAATGGCAGATATTTACATGTGCGAAAAGCCGCCTCACCGCAAACCGATTCCTCTCACGCATCCGGGCGAGCGTATCGGAACGCCTTACATAAAATGCGGCTGGGATAAAATCAAGGCAATCGTTCTTTCCGACAAAAGCGATTTAACAAGACCGCTTGCCGCAATCTCCGAAGATTCAAAGAAAATCGGAAAAAACATTATTAAATTCTTAGAGAATGAAGTTGCCGAAGGACGTCTCGGAAAGTCGCTTCTGCCGATTCAGTCGGGTGTAGGTTCCGTTGCAAATGCTGTACTCTACGGTCTTGCCGACTCCGAGTTTGAAAATTTGACCTGCTATACTGAAGTGATTCAGGATTCCATGCTCGACTTAATCAAGAGCGGA
>CABQMM010000007.1 GCA_902465215.1 uncultured Bacillota bacterium | reverse complement strand
AGATGAACGGCATGCCCGTCATACCACAAAAAAGCCCCACCCTTTTTGCCAAAAAGGGTGGGAAAATGAAAGTTTTTTTTAATTTTTTTGATTTTTTCGCTCGTTCTTTCCTCTTTTTGTAAATTCCGCGTTGTGTCGGGCTTTGTCACAACCCTGCCGTCCGTGTGCAGCGGCAGTTAAGAGAAAATCATTCTTTTTTCGTATTTAAACCTTCGAATGGGCGGTTTCGCTGTACGATCCGGCGGCGCAGGTACTCCCTGATGTCGGAATCGGCACTTGCAACCTCTGCGAAGAATTCCCGTGCGGACATGCGCGTTGCACCGTCTCCGAGTGCCGCCATCTGCACCGGGCGGTCGGAAGTTACGACTGTGATTTGACGTTTCCTGCCGATTTCATACACGGTCTTCTCAATAAAGCGATCCGCTGTCTGCGCTTCTCTTGTATACACGACCTGCAGAAGTGCCGCGTCTCCGCTCATTTTCTCATAGGAAGTTTTCGTGCCGGGGTTGCCTGCCACCTTGTAGCCGTCAAAGACCAAAACAATGTCAACATTGCGGTATCCCATGTAATTTTTTAGGGTATCAATCAAGGCCTCCCTCGCAGAGTCGATATTCAGCTTCGCCAGTTCCGCAAGCTCTTCCCAAGCAAAAATTACATTGTAGCCGTCGATGACATACAGAGGCTTTTGGGCGGGTGCCTTGGCGGATTTTGGGGAAATCCGTGCGGCGGAAGCAGATCCGGATATCTGTTCTGACTTTGGAATGTTCTTTGTGCTGCCGCCTTGCGTCTTGCGGCTCATGTGTTCTCTTCGCAAAGCCTCATCGCGCTTGCTTTTTCCGTAAGTTCGCAGGAAAATCGCTTCTAATTCGTCATTTCCGGCTTTTATGCTGTCGCTGCCGTTTCCATGCCCCCTACGGCTTCCTTCCTTTCCTGTATTTCCAGTGTCTGCCTCTTCTTCGGCAGCATCTTCGGCCTTGAGCGCAATGCTGCCGTCTGCGCGCACCGTCACTTCAGGCTTTAGATGCGCCACTGCATCCACTTCATCCCAGTTTACGAAAAGCGCCGCCCCGTGCTCACAAAATACCGATCCCGTCGGATTTTCAAGATCAGCGTCGGCACGGTAGCCACACGCCGCTACAACTTCTTCCTGATTGTGGCATGGCTGATAGCCTGCGGGCATAGTGGAAAAAAGACCCATGCCTTTCGTATACGCCGCAACCTCTTTCGCATAGTCCTTCAGTGTCGCGAGCGGCCCGATTCCCGTAATCAGCTCCGCTTCCTCTAAAGTCGGATTTGCTCCCATTCGCTGCAAATCCGTCAGCGCGCGCCCTACGGCTTCCTGCGGAAGCCGTAGGCGGAAAGCGCACACAGGCTCCAGCAGCACGCTTTCCGCCTTCCGAAGCCCCTGACGGAGGGCTCGGTAGGTTGCCTGCCGGAAGTCACCGCCCTCCGTGTGCTTCGGATGGGCGCGCCCTGCCACTATGGAGATTTTCATGTCCGTAATTTCCGAACCTGTCAGAACCCCTTTGTGCAGTCTTTCCTGAAGGTGCGTCAGGACAAGCCTCTGCCAGTTCCGGGCGAATTTGTCCTCACTCACCAGACTGTCAAAGACCAGCCCGCTGCCTGCGGGCAGCGGCTCCAGCAAAAGCTGCACTTCCGCGTAATGGCGCAGCGGCTCGTAGTGCCCGACGCCGATTACAGGAGAAGCAATCGTTTCTTTATATAGAATACCGCCGGAGCCGAAGGATACATCCATATCAAAGCGCTTGGCAATCTGATGTTTTAAGATTTCCAGCTCGAGCTCGCCCATGACCTGGATGTGAATCTGCGCCGGCTCCTCGTTCCAGACAATTCGCAGACTCGGCTCCTCTTCCTCTAAAAGACGAAGTTTTTGTAAGGCTGTGACCGGGTCCTGTCCCGGCGGCAGAATCAGCTCATAAGTGAGCGTCGGCGTCAAAAGCGGTTCCGCTTTACCGCTTTCACAGCCGAGCCCCTGTCCCGCGAAGGTTTGGGAAAGACCCAAAACCGCGCAGACCATTCCTGCCTGTGCGCTTTGCACCGTCTGAAAGCGGTCGCCGCTGTACAGGCGGATTTGCTCAATCTTCTCGCCGCTTTCCAGCACCATCTTGTTGCGAAGGATTCCGCCCGTCACCCGCAGATAGGACATACGGCTGCCCTGCTTGTCCCTGCCGATTTTATAGACGCGCGCGCCGAAACCCTCTCCGCACTCGCGCCCTGCCGTCAATCGTCCGAGCGCGTCGAGGAATTCGGCCACGCCCTCCATCTTCAGCGCCGAGCCGAAGAAAACCGGAAACAGCTCGCGCTTTGCGACTGCCATAAGGAGACTTTCCTCACAGAATGAGCCGTCTGTCAGATATTCTTCCATCAGCGTCTCATTGGCGGCGGCAATTTCTTCCGCATTCGTCTCGTCAAACACCCAGCATCCGGCGGGCGCGTTGGCACGCATCTTTCGTTCACCAAGCCCGCCAGCTCCAAGGCCATCCAAAGCCCCGACGCCATCCAAGCTGGCACGCATCTTGCGGCCCGCCACGGGCTCACCATCCGCAGAGCCGCCCGCACCACTATCCGAGTTGGCATGCATCTTGCGGCCCACCCCATTCTCAGCACAGCCGCCAGTCCCAGCCTCACTGCCACGAGCTCCGCCGAAATCGGCGAAAACACCGCCGCCAAGCTGCTCGGAAAGCTCTTTCAGAAGTTTTCTCCGCTCCGCAGACGGCTGATCCATCTTATTTGCAAATACAAAAACCGGAATCCCGTAATGTGCCAGCAGCTTCCAGAGCGTCATCGTATGCGCCTGCACGCCGTCTGCTCCGCTCACGACCAAAACCGCATAGTCCAGCACCTGGAGCGTCCGCTCCATCTCACTGCTGAAATCCGTGTGACCGGGCGTGTCAAGCAATGCAAACTGCTTTTCGCCAATCGAAAACCGTGCTTCTTTGGCGTAGACCGTAATGCCGCGCTGCCGTTCAATCTCATCCGTATCCAGAAACGCGTCCTTATGGTCGACACGCCCGGCCTTCCGAATCGCTCCGGTCAGGTAGAGAATCGCCTCTGATAAAGTTGTTTTGCCCGCATCTACATGCGCCAGAATTCCCAATGTAATAAATTTACTTTGCATCTTCTTCTCCTACATCAGCTTCGTGCTTTCCAGCTTCTCGGTAAATTTCTCATTCAGCCGGATAATTGGCTTTCTCAGTACCAGTCCTATAAACAGGAATATAATCACATAAATCCCTAAATATCCAAGAGAAATCCAATAGGTATTTTCATAAAAACCTCCGATGCATTCACGCATTGCGCTCATAGCGTGCGTAAATGGAAGCAGCTTATATACGCTTTGGAAAAACTGCGGCGTCATTTCAATCGGGAAGGTTCCGCCCGAACCTGCTACCTGAATTACCAGAAGCACGACAGCAACCGCTTTTCCGACATCACCGAAGGAAATCGTCAGTGTGTACATAATAATCGTGAACACAATTCCCGTTATCCATCCGGCAAACAGGAAGTACAGCGGATGTTCGCACTGGATTTCAAGGAAGAACAGATCACCGAGACACACCAGTCCGCTTTGCAGAAGCCCCATAATCAGGAAGAAAATCATTCTTCCTAAATACATCTGATGATTTTTCAAGTCCTCCAGTTCCCGCTTCCGTTCTTCGTCGAGGTTGACCTTCAGCATGGCTACCAGAACTATTGCGCCAACCCAGATTGCAAGCACTGAATAGAACGGTGCCATGGCAGAGCCGTAATTTTCCACCGGATACATTGCCTTCGTGTCGAGATCCACCGGCGCGGAAAGAAAGGCACTGATTGTCTGCGTATCGCTGCCAAGAAGCTCGCGCACGGTTTCAGACTCGCCGCTCTGAACTGCCGTCCGTAAATCCTTTGCGGTTCTCTGCAAGTCCTTCCCTTCGCTTTTCATCGTCTTTGCCGCATCGTGAAGCGCTTTGGCAGTATCGCTGAGATTGAGCGCCGCTGCGCCTACCCCTTCTTCCAGATCCGGCGCGAGCAAATCGAGGCTGTCAAAGACTTTGCTGAGCGCGCCGTTCGTCTCGGTCATCGCGCTGCAAAGCTCCAGAATAGCAGGCTCGACATCGTTTTCATACTCCGCGCGAATCTTATCAACATCTGCGCGCAAATGCCTGCAGACAACCTGTGCATCATTGACCTTTGTGATTGCCAACTGGATTTTATCCGCTGCTTCTCTGAGTGCGGCGGCAAAATTTTTCTGTCTGTCAATCAAATCATTTGTGTGCTCTGTCAGTTTTTCGACTGCCGCTTTCAGAATTGTCTGTTCTTCAGGAATCTGCGCATCGATTTCCTCCAGGTCGCTGCGCAGAGAGATAAGTGTCTGCGTCATCTTATCCACATTTTGCTCGAGTTCCCTGAGTTTTTTTATTGCAGCGTCTGCATCCTCGTTCAAAAGTTCAATAATTTCATCCAGTTTTTTCGCTGTGCTGTCATAAAACTCCGTCACCTTATCAAGCGTTTTTCCCAGTTTCGTGCTTGCGTCCTGCAGTTTTTGAGCGGCGTCATTGATTTTATCCGTTCCTTCCGCAAGCAAAGACTGATTTTTCCCTGCGTTTTCCGTCATCTGCGCCGTCAGCTCCGCCGCAGTGTTCGCAACCTCTGCAAGCGATTCCGTCAAAAGCGCGAAACTTTCGATGGTCTCCGCACTCTCGGTAACCTCCTGCGCCGCAGAGTCGAAATGATCGAGAAAATTATTCATATAGCGGTCAGCATCACCTTTTTCCAGAATGTTTGAAAGGCTGCCCGTGACCTCGAGCGCAACCTCTGTAATGCTCTTTGCGAAAATCTCATCAATCTGATTTTTCACCGCACCCGCGCCTTTGTTTGTAATCTTCGGCGCAATCGCGTTTTCCTTCTCATTCAGATAATAGAGAATATCCGAGCGGTGCACATCCGGCGTAAAAAAACTCATCATGTCGCGGCTGAAGCTTTCCGGAATCACCAGCGCCGCATAATACGACCCGTCCTTCACGCCCTGAATCGCTTCCTTTTCCGTCGTAAATACCCAGTCCAGTGCGTCGTTTTCCCGCAGCGAGGAAATCACCTTGTCGCCGATATTGAGGTTGATGGCGGTCAGCTCGCCGCTGTATCCCTCGTCCACACTGGCAACCGCAACTTTAAGGTTTCCGGTGTTCGCATACGGATCCCAGCTCGCGGCGATATTGAACCATGCGTACAGAGACGGCACAATCGTCAGACCCAGAATCACAATCCACGCCATCGTATTATTGCGGATTTTTTTCATATCTCCGCTGAAAATTTTCCAAATATTGAGAGAACCTTTTTTATCTACCATTTTTACGCCCTCCCTTTCATGGATGTAATCAGCTCATCCTTGCTCTTCTCAGCAAAGCGAAGCTTTCTTTCCAGACTGTCGTGCAAAAACTCAATGATAATCAGGTACAAGACCACCGCCACGATGGACGCAATCCAAAGCACGAGAAATACCATCTTCGAGCTCACGCTGAACATTAAAATCAGGAAAATCAACGGCAGAATCAAAATCAGCAAAATCCCCGCCGCCTTCAGCTTCTTGTAATTTTCCTCAAATTTTTTCGCTTTTTGTATCATTTTATCGCGGAACTCTTCCTGTCCCGCCAAAATTTCCAGAGCCGAGGAAAAGTTCAGCCTTTCTCTCGTCATCCCGTTTTCTTCGCAAATCATCAGGCCCGTCTCTTCCAGTTTTTTATCGAACATACGGTTGAGATTCAACATCAGCGGACGGATTCCAAGGCCGATGAGAAACGCAATCGGCAAAAAGAGTGCCAGCGCAAACAGGTATTTCCAGTAAGCGTTTTCGTACATTCCCGCCATCGCTTCCCGCATCGCGTTAATTCCATAGGTGAACGGAAGCAGCGGATGCAGAGCGCGGAAAAATCCCGGCGTCATCTCAATCGGGTAGGTTCCCGCGCTTCCGGGTATCTGCAAAATAACCAAAAGCACGCAGATTGCCTTTCCCGTATGCTTAAAGGTAATCGCCAGCGCGTAAATCAAATTGACATAGACAAACGAAGCCATCAGCGCCGCTCCGAAAAATGCCGGAACATTTTCGCACTGCACATCGAAAATAACCAGGTCACCGATACAAATAATAACCGCCTGTATGCACGCAAACAGCATAAAGGTCATCCAGCGTCCGAAGTAGCCCTGCGTCGCCGTCATATTCTTCAGCTTTTCATCTCTGTCGACTTCCATTTTTAAAAGGGCAATCAGCACGATTCCGCTTACCCAAAGCGCCAGATTCGTATAAAACGGCGTCATCGCAGTCCCGTAATTCTTGACCGGATACAGCGTTTTCGTCTGTACGCTGACCGGAGAGGAAACGAATTCCGAAATCGCCTCATTGTCAATTGCTGAGCCGTCTGCAAGCTCTAAAAGATGGCTGTAAATCGTCGCACTTTTCAGTGCCGTCAGGTCATCCTGCACACCTGAAAGCTTTTCTCTTGCTCTTTCCATGGTATCACTTGTCGTCTCCAGCATTCCGGATGCCTGATTTGCAGCGTTTTCTGTCTGCTGCATCAGCGTCCGCATTTTCGCAAATGCTGGCTGCATATCATCAAGGCTCTGTGCCAGTTTTTCCGCCAAAGAATCCTTTGTCAGGCGAAGCGTCTTCGCTCCGCTCTTTGCCGCCTCTTCCGCGCTGTCTATCGTCTGATAGGTTTTCTGCGTCATCTGCGCATTTTCTTGTTCACTGCGATAATGCTTCTTTAAATTGTCCTCTGCCGTTTTCAGCTTTTCTGAGGCTTTATCAATCTCGTCAACTGCTCCATCGTTTATCTGCGATATGTCTGTTGAAAGCGTCTTTGCGGCTTCTTCCAAAAGCTCCGTCACCGCTTCGGTCGCGACCGATACGAACGTCGCGTTTACCTCCTGCTGAATTGTCGTTGCTCCGGTATCCGTTACCTTCGGCGCAATCGCATTTTTCTTTTCGTTCAGATAATACTGAATCTTCGGCCTTTGGATCTTGCCGGAAAGCACGCTCACCAAATCCTCGCTGAAATCTTCCGGTATGATAAGTGCCGCGTAATATTCCCCTGAACGCACGCCGCTGACTGCCTCCTCTTCATCCGTGAACACCCAGCCCAGCGTATCGTTTTCCTTCAGGTTTTCAATCATGCTTTTCCCCGCATTCAAGCTGCCGATGCTCTCGTTTTCGGTTCCCGCGTCGCAGTTTGCCACTGCGATATGAATGCCTGAAGTATTTTCATAAGGGTTCATATTTGCGGCAATATTAAACCATGCGTACAGCGCCGGAACGATGCACATTCCGAAAATCACGATGACCGCCACAAAATTTCCGCTTATTCTTTTCAAATCCCGTCTGAAAATCCAAAATATGTTTTTCATATCGAAACAATCCTCTCCGATAATTTTTTGCAATCCTCCGCATTATGCGAAATCAAAAGAACCGTCTTGCCTTCGGTGGTTTTTTTCCACAGTCTTTCGATAATTCGGTTCTTTAACTCCTCATCAAGCCCGCGGAACGGCTCGTCTAAAATCAAAAGATTTGCTTCTGCCAAAAAAGTTCTTCCCAGCGCCGTGCGGTGCTTCATGCCACCCGAAAGCTGAGACGGCATCAGGTTCAGAGCCCCCGTCAGTTCCAGTGCTGCTGCAGTCTCTCTGACTTCCTTATCCAGCTCTTCTCCTGCGTCATTGATTCGGCTGAATGCCATATTGTCGTAAACATTCAGCCACGGCAAAAGACGGTCCTCCTGAAAAAGAACTGCCGCCTCCGCTTCCGCAGCTTTCTCTCCCTTCGCGCTTTCGACCGTAATCGTTCCCACATCCGCCTGCTCCAATCCTAAAATCAGCCTTGCCAGCGTAGTCTTCCCGCGTCCTGAAGGCCCGGAAAGCGCAGTAACGCTGCCCGCAGGAAGCGCAAGCTTCACATCATCTAATACCGATCTGTCACCAAAATTCTTGCATATCCCTGAAAGCTCAATTGCAGGCGGCGGCATAGACTCCCGCTTCTTCCCGCTCAGCTTCAGATGCAGCCCTGCACTTTCCGTTTCCTTCACAAACAGCCTGCACACTGCCTTTTCAAACAAAATACTTAGTGACACAATCACTGCAATGTATGCAAACAGGTTTGCCGTCTCCAGATAATATTTTGCATTCAACATTTCATAGCCGAGTGAAAAATGCGGAATCGACAGCACTTCTGCCGCAATTACAGCCTTCCAGCTCAGACCGCAGGTCAGCCGCAGTGCCGCATTGAAATTTGCTCTGACCGAAGGAATGTAAATCAGGCGCAGGCTTTGCGCCTTCGTCAATTCATAAACGGCGGCAAGCTCCAAATATTCTGCGCTTACCGCATCCAGACCGGAAAGCAGGTTTGTATACACAATCGGAAAGCACATGATGAAGCAGACGATGACCGCCACCCAATCCGAAGCTGCCAGCAAAATCACATAGATAATCACCGCCATCACCGGAACCGACTTAAAAAAGCTGACCGGAAGGCTTAAAAAGGTCCGAATCGCCTTTTTACGATAGGAGCACCATGCGGCAGCAGCGCCTATGAGCAGCGATAATCCCATCGCCGCAGCGCACCGCAGCAGCGTCCACATCGTATCCAGATAGAACTTCGGTGTCTGCACCAGATTTCCTAGCGCTCGCAGCGTCTGATACGGACCCGGAAGCAAAAGGTCGCTCCCCACTGCCATACTAAGAATCTGCCAAAGAACAAGCCAAGCAAGGCAGACCAAAAATCCTCTGCCTTGCTTGTTTTCTTTTGTTTTTCTTATATTCTTTTGTCCTTCTTCTGCCCGATTATTCGGTCTGTCCGTAGTATAAATCTTCATTCGGCAATTTTCCGCCTACCGAAGCAGGCTCCATATCAAATAAAGTTTCATTAAAGGTCTTTAAAATTTCAGCACCTTCCTTTGCGTCGTCCCCTGCATAAAGAACGATTCTGCATTTCGGAATTGCAGTCTTTGCGATTTCTTCTTTACCGAGGAAGCCCTTTTCCACAATCAGCTTCGCCGCCTCATCCACGGATCCGTTCACGAATTCCACAGAATCCGCATAGTCGTTAAGCAGAACCTTCAGGTCGTCTTCGCGTTCTTCGATAAATGCTTTGCGGGCAACCAAAACTCCCATCGGAAGCGCCTGTCCGGTTGCTTCCGTCCACAGCTCGTTCAAATCAAAAAGCTGGCTGACATTTTCGTTTCCAGCAGCAAGCGCTGTCGATACAAACGGCTCCGGAATCATTGCAATCGCGCCGTCTTCGCTGAGCAGCTTCTGATTGACATCCGCATGGTTTGCAAGCCACTGCACATTTACATCTTTATCAATCGCAAGACCAGCATTTTCCAGTACCTTCTGCAGCACATATTCCGGCGTTCCACCCTGTCCGCTTGCATAAATCGTCTTGCCTGCGAGATCCTTCGGCTCGCTCACATCTGCATTATTTCCGAGGATATATAAAACGCCAAGAGCAATCGGGCTTACCGCCACAATCTGACCTTCCGTCTTATTGTATAAAACCGCTGCCATGTTGGACGGAAGCGCCGCCACATCGACTTCACCGCTGATCAGCTTCGGTGCAATGTCCGTCGGCGCCTGATAAGTCGTAATCGCATACTTATCCGTCATATCCATCAGCTTTACCATACCCATCCCGGTCGGTCCGTTCAGCGCAGCAACATTTACAACCGCACTCACGGTCTGCGGCACATCGGCATCCTGTCCTTCATCCGATGCGCATCCCGTCATCAGCGTAAACGCCAGCACCAATATCAATAAAAGCGATAAAAATTTCTTGTTAGTTTTCGTCATGTTCTTTTTGCTCCTTTTCTTCTGTCTTTCCCATGTCCTGCGGGTTATTCTTGATTTGCGGCATAATGTGATTTGCGTCCGTCAGGAAAATGTAAATCAGCATCAACGCAATCGCAAACAGCCCTGCAGTCTCTACAAATAAATCGCGGCTGAAAGTTACTGCAGCGATTCCCATAATGCCGCTCACGCCGTAAAGCATCAGCGTTGCTCTTCGCTGTCCGTAGCCCAGTCTCATCAGTCTGTGGTGCAGATGTCCTTTATCCGCCTCCATAATCGGCCGTTTGTTGATAAGACGGCGGAAAATCGCAAATGCTGTGTCGAAAATCGGTACTCCCAGTACCAGCACCGGGATAATCACCGCCACCACCGTCGCGCTCTTCACCGGCCCCAAAATCGACATCGTCGACAGCATGAAGCCTAAATACAGCGAACCTCCGTCACCCATGAAAATCTTTGCGGGATAAAAATTATACGGCAGGAATCCGAGTGCACCTCCCGCCAACGCCAACATCGCGCCCGATGCCAGATACATCCCGTGAATATATGCCACATAGGCAATGCAAAGCGAGGCGATTGCCGAGGTTCCGGCAGCCAGTCCGTCCAGTCCGTCAATCAGATTGACCGTGTTCGTAATTCCCACAATCCAGATAATCGTAATGATGAAGCAGACCACCGCTCCAAGCTCGCTTTTCCCATCTCCGAAAAAGTTTCGGATAAATTCGATTCTAAGGCCGTACATATACATAATTACGGCGATTACCGTCTGCCCGAAAAACTTGACCTTGGCAGGCAGGTTCTTCAGATCATCGATAATTCCCAAAATATAGATCAAAATGCCTCCGACCAAAATCCCGACGATGCGGTTGTCAAGCTGCAGCAGGAATACTGCCGTTGAAATCGTGGTCCCCGCAAAAATCGCCAGTCCCCCGAAACGCGGCATGGCTTTCGTATGCATTCGTCTTGTATCCTTAGGTACATCCATCGCGCCGATTTTCGGAGCCAGCTTGATTGCCACAGGCGTCATCACAAGTGCCAGCACGAAGGCAAGTAAAAAAGTCATCCAAAGTGTACTATACATATATTTATTGTCTCCCTATCTGCCATTATTCTTCGCTTTTTTCCAGTTTCTCGACCACAAGACCCGCTTCATTGAGAATTTCTACCGCCAGCTCGTCCGGATAACCTTCCCGCACGACAATTCTTTTAATCCCGGCATTGACAATCATCTTGGCACAGATCCCGCAAGGCTGATGTGTTATGTAAATCGTTCCGCCTTCAATCGCGTGCCCCATCGAAGCCGCCTGAATGATTGCGTTCTGCTCTGCATGGAGTGCCATGCAGAGTTCATGTCTTTGACCCGACGGTATGCCCATCTTCTGTCTCAGGCAGCCGCCGCGTTCCTCGCAGTGCTTGATTCCTCTCGGCGCTCCGTTGTATCCGGTCGCAATCGCGTGTTTATCCTTTACGATAACCGCGCCCACATTTCTTCTCATGCAGGTCGAGCGCTTCGCCGTCAGTTCCGCCATTTCCATGAAATATTCATCCCAGCTCGGTCTTTTCATTGCGTTTCTCCTTTGTTTTCTATTTTTTCTTCAGTTCTTCCTCTTCGTAATATATTTCGACTAAGTACAGACCCTCCGCCGGAGCCGTATGCCCCGCATTACGCCTGTCCCCGCTTTCAATTATCTTTGCGGCGTCCTCCGGCTGTTTTTTCCCCAGCCCGATTTCCACAAGCGTGCCGACGATAATCCGCACCATATTATACAGAAATCCGTCGCCTGTCACCTCTATTATAACCTGTTTTCCCTCTTCATATATGTTGAGACTGTGAATTGTCCGGATCGTTGTCAGCCGTTCGTTGCCGCCCGCCGACTGAAAACAGCTGAAATCGTGCGTACCGACGATAGCCTTCGCCGCCTCCTGCATTTTCGCAGTATCCAGCGGCTTTTTTATCTGATAGCAGTAATTCCGCTGAAAAATATCGACTTCGGGAGCGTTCCGAATGATATAGCGATAGGTCTTTCCCTTCGAATCAAAACGCGCGTGAAACTCTGCCGGCTTCTCGCAAACCTCTGTAATCCGAACATCTCCGACGCCTTTTTGCGAATTTTGTCCGCCCACTAAAAGGTTGTTCGCCGCAAGCATGATTTTATCGGTGGGAATCCCGAACTCGCCTTTAAAAGAAGCTCTCTGGCCCAGCGCATGAACACCCGCATCCGTGCGGCTTGTCCCATTCAGCGAAATCTTGCAGCTGCAGACCTTCGACAGCACCCGTTCCAGCTCGCCCTGCACGGTTCGCGCCTCAGGCTGTTTCTGCCATCCGCTGAAGCCGCTTCCGTCGTATTCGATTGTCAGCAAAATATTTCGTTCCATTCCATCCCCTAAAGCAAAAGGTTAATGCCATTATACAACATTTTGTGAAAAAATACCATATATAAAGCAGCCGCCGCAGAAATATACGGCACCATCGGTCTCTGGTCGGTTCGCTTCGCCTTCTTTCTGAGCAAAAGCCAGATGAAATGTCCTGCGCTCGCAAAGGTGCTCACGACGAAGATAAACGCAATTCCCTCAAGACCCGTCAAAAGTCCGAGAGATGCAAACAGCTTGATGTCCGCTCCGCCGACTGCGCTCTTCTTATAAATCAGCCTGCCGAGCAGCGCCGTCAACCCGATAACCGCAAAACCAGCCGCTGCTCCGATGAGGCAGCCTGTCACGCCCGCCTCGTTTCTCGGAATCAGACCGATTCCGCACGCCAAAAGCAACAGAATCAGCTGGTCGGGCACAATCATATATTTTATATCGGCGATTGACATTTCGAGCAGCAGCCAAAGCGCAAAGACCGCCGCAAACGCATAGTACGGGTCGTCCGTTCCCATCACAATTCCGACCACGATAAAAAATCCGGTAAACACGTATTTCCACGGAGTGCTTTTCACGCGCTGATGCGTCGGATGCAAAAGCTCCTCGTCCGGCTCCTGTCCGTAGTCGACCAGCCATTTCCCCGGCATTTTATTAAAAAAATAAACCGCGCCGTTTCCCAGAAAAATTCCTAAAATCAAGAAAAAAACGCATATCAATATCATCGTTAAATGAGAATCCATTTCGTATCTCCTCTGCCCACTATCATACCATTTTTTATGCCTTTTCTCAAGTTGTTCTTTTTTTGTCTATCTTATCCCGTTTCCCATTTTATTTGTTATAATGAAAGAGTTGATTCAATATTTAGGAGGCAGTTCATGGATTTTATAAAATTTGACATTGTGGGCATTGCCCTGAACCCCTTCGCTCTGATGTTCGTAACGATTGCGCTCGGACTTTTGTTCGGCAAAATCAAGTTCGGCAAATTCAGTTTTGGAACATCGGGTGCCATGTTCGTCGGTCTTGCAATCGGCTTCGTGGTTTACGGCTTTGCGCAGAAACTATACAATGCCGGCGATGAAACCGCAGCCGGCTTCAAAGCGGCGGTACAGATTATGGAAGGAAACGGCGGCAAAGTCATCAACTCATATTTCTTCACCGCGGCGCTTTTCTTCTTCGTCGCGGCCGTCGGCCTTCTGGCATCGAAGGATCTTGCAATCGTCCTCAAAAAATACGGCCCGAAATTCGTTGTTCTCGGACTTTTGATTACTTTGGTCGGTGCGGGTGCAACCTATGCCTGCACAGCAATCTGCAAAGGCACGAATTCCTACGCGGTTACCGGCGTCTACACCGGTGCTATGACAAGCTCTCCGGGGCTTGCCTCCGCACTCGAGACATCCGAGCTTCAGGCAAGCGAATACGCCGATAACTTCGCAAATCTTCCTGATAAAGAAAAAGAGACAATCCTGACGGTACTTGCACTCGATGAAAAATATGCGGATGTTACCCTTGAAAACACTCCGTCGCTCTCAAAAGACCAGAAACAGGCATACATAAATCAAGCGACCGCGCAGGTCGGAATCGGCTCCGCAGTCGGCTATCCGTTCGGTGTCATCATCGTAATTCTGGCAGTAAACTTCCTCAGCGTCATCTTCCGCTTCGATGTGGAGGCGGAGAAACTGGCCTACCGCCGGGAGATGGAATCTGCGCGTGAAGTCGGCGGCATACGCGAGGTGAAGACAACGGATTTCAGCATTCTGTCGTTTGCAATCGTATGCTTTGCGGGATACCTTTTGGGCTCAATCAAAATATACATGGGCCCGCTCGGCTATGTCAGCCTCGAATCGAC
>CABQMM010000006.1 GCA_902465215.1 uncultured Bacillota bacterium | reverse complement strand
CACGAATCCATCCCACAGTTGTTTTTGGAGAAACCACAAGTAATTTTGGATACCCCATAATACACGCCGCCGTCCTCAATACCATCAATCACAGGGGCTGTGGTATCAATCACGAAACCGCCTGTGCTGATATATGTGCTCTTGCCCGCTGCGTTGGTGAGCTTTACATAGACGGCATAGTTGCCGTCCTCTTCTATGTGGATTGGGCCGGTGTATGCTGTAAACTCCTTGCTTTCGCAGTCTCTTTGATAAACAATCATTTCATTGCTGATCAGATAGCCGATGCTCACAGGCTTGCCACCTGCGTCCATAGCGGTGATGGTAACCGTTTTCCCTGTATTATAGATCAGGTTGAAGCGCGCCACCTGGAACTTCTGCCATGCACTATTCTCGTCAATACGAACCTCACCTGCAGGGTATCCCGAATCCGCCCACTGTGCTGTCAGCGTAATGCTTTTCATGCTCGCATCGCCAGCCAGCTCCGCGTAGGTTGTGTTTGCAAGCACGGGCTTGCCGTTACAGTTCCAGCCCCGGAAATCATAGCCGATTCTGGTTGGCGGCTCCACACCGTCCAGCACGCGCTGCTGCCACCTGATGTCGCTCTTGTCGCTGATTTTCGTTCCCCCGGCGGTATCATATTTTACGCTGTACGAGGCTTGTGCGTCTCCGCTGATGGTAAAGTAGTGTTCCACCTTGCCGCAGTAGCCCCCTGTGCCATACAGGGTCACCTTAGGAGCCTTGGCAGGGTCAAAGCCCGCCTCATCCGTGGTGAGCGTATATGTATAGATATTGTTTGAATAGCCGGCGGTGTAGTCTGTTCCCTCCGCAAGCTGCCTATCGGTATTTTCACCGGTTTTAAGGGAAAGTCCCGTCAGCTTCTTTTCGCTGCCGTCATAGCTGCAGTCCGTAAGTCCCTCAATCGTCAGAAGCCCTTTTTCATAGCAATATCCTAGGTCGTATTTGCCACAAAGCGTGCATTTGCCGTATTCATCAAAGCTGTGATCAATGCGTGTTCCGTTGACGGTGCTGCCGCAGACGGTGATGTTTTCCTCCGGAATGCCCGGTATGCTTCTCGTGTGCAGGTCGTCATAGACATAATCGAAATCGAGATTGTTTCCTCTTTCTGTATGTCGGAAAGACTCCACGGTACTGTTCATAACCTGAATATAGGTTTCCGGAAAATTACGGCCCTCCTTTTTTCCGATTCCGGGAGTATATTGAGTGTAAGGACGTAAATAGCCTCCTTTTGCGATCACAGAGCTGTTCTCGATGAAGATCCGCAGCGTTCCGTCTTTGTCTCTTTCTCCATAGGAGTCTGCACCGACACCGATGGCAGGACTGAAGTGATAGGTGCTTGCAAA
The DNA here is from genome assembly GCA_902465215.1 of uncultured Bacillota bacterium. Lineage (GTDB taxonomy): Bacteria > Bacillota > Clostridia > Peptostreptococcales > Anaerovoracaceae > CAG-238. The sequence continues at coordinate 12,839 of CABQMM010000006.1, read as the reverse complement.
CACCTGGCTGTTTGCGATGCGAATGATGCTTTCGCCAATATATCTAGACCCTCTACCGCTGCCGATGGCTGCGCCAAGGGTAGCACCCGGAATATCAATCCGGCTGTCCTGAATGTCGATGCGGTCAAAGGTGGCGTATTCACCGCAGCCAATGCTGTAGCCACTCTCATAATCCTCACCGTTTTTGCGGATACTGCTGCCGTGGATCACGATTTCGCCAACAGAAGCGTTGTTATCGTCGGTACCGATGGTATTGCCTGTCATCACGGTGCTGTCCGTAATCTCTATGCGCTTCAGCTTCCTCGCGTTTCTTGAGGGTGGGGGGGTCTCCTTCCATATAAATGCCGTATGTGAGGATCCAGGAATCGCGGATAGCAATGCTCCCGCCGTCGCCGGTGATGATTCCCTTTTTCCCGGGCAGCCTGATCTCGCTGTCTTCAATCAGTATATTTCCATTATTGCCCATCTGTATTCCTCTATATACTGTAGCGGATGTTGACAGGATGCGGCAGTTTCGGATGGTGAGATTGCCCTCCACATCATCACTGTCCCAGTTGCCGATCAGAAGTTTCTCGCTGTTGAGGAACGGAAGCTCGGCGTCAAGGATGGTGATATTTGGAACACTTCTGTTCGTGGCTCCGCCGATGCAGGCACCGTTCTTGCTGGAAATGGATTTGATTGCGCTGCCGCGGATGCTGATTTTCTCTCCACCGCTCGGTCTACTAATAACACTGACAGGGTTGTAGAGAGACGCTCCAATGGCTGCACCCGTGTCCTCGGCGGATACGGTGATCTCGCCACCGGTGATGCTGACATCAGCCAGACCGCCGATGCCTGCCGCCTGAATTCTTCCCGTTGCTGAGATCCTCCCGCCGGCGATGCTGACACTGCCCCTTCCGCCAATACCTGCTGCAACATGGTCGCCTGCTTGACAACCATCCGCTTTTATGTTGCCGCCGTTGATTTCTACCGTTATTGGCGCAAATCCGCCAATACCTGAGCCCCTGCCGCCGGTAGACGCATCTACATTACCGCCGTTGATGATGATGTTGGCATTTTCACCTCTTAGGGACGGCCCGATTCCGTTTCCAAAAGGCAGGTAGTTCAGATAGCCCGGTCTTGTAGTTCTGTTGACGCCTCCTCGCGCCGTTATATCGCCGCCGTTAATGGTAATGCTGCCGCCGCGTCCTGTGCAGATTGCATCGTTGACGGCCTCGGCAATGACTGTGCCGCCATTGATGGTGACGCTACCGCCATAACCGGATTGGCAAGACCCGATCCCAACGCTGTCGGCAATATCAAGACTTACTTTTGTTACCACTTCGGTACGAATGAAGCCGTCATTAATGGTAACGCTGCCGCACTGTCTGTTTCCGAAAGAATCCGACCACCCATTAATTGTATCGGCCCCGGTTCCGCCGATGGCGGAGGCTAGATACTGCCCTCTGGCGAGGATGTTGCCGCCGTTGATGATGATCGTGCCCTCACTTTCGTGGATACCATCATTGGCTTTCCTCCAGCGCACACCGCTGCCGATGCCGGACAGCCCTCTTTCCGGCCATACCTCGTAATCGACACTCGCGCCGCTCTTAAACTCTTCAGGCAGGCACGCTGTCAGCTTACCCATGGTTTTCTCATCAGTGCTTTGGGCATAGACGGTGAAGGTATCATCCTCCTTCACATTGATGCCCCACTCTGCTGTGAATTGGCTGTTGTCCTTCAAAATGAAATTGACCGCTCCGTGGGTGTCCACGCGGGGCGTGATGGTGACACTGCCCTCCACGACATACCAGCCGGCAGGCAGATCGTACCATTTGTTCTCAAGGTCGAGAATGTCGTCTGCGGTATTGCTCTTCAGTACGATGTATTCGCTACAGACCTGCTTCTTGCCGTCTGCGTCCAGATAGGTGACCGGTTCGTTGGAGATTGTCATCGCCTGCAGCCACCGGGCTTTCAGTTCCAAATCCTTGGTCACAGGAACATTGAAATACCACTCCCGTACATTGCTATTCTGTGCTTCGCTTGTGTCAAACCAACAGACAAAAGTATGACCCTCTTTCGTAATAGCCTCCGGTCTTTGCGCCTTCTGTCCCGGCAGAACTCGTTGTGAAGCGACCGCGCCGCTGCCATCGGAGTCAAATGTCACGGTCTTATAGAGGCTCTCCGAAATCGTGCCGCTGCCTGTTACCGTGCCATAGAAAACGCCGCCGGTGATTTCACCATTGTTTACCACTTCACCATAAAACTTACCGCCGGTGATCTTGCTATTGTTTATTACTTTATCGTCAAAAATGCCCCCTTCGATTTCACCCTCGTTTAGCCTCCCGGTGTTTACCTGGATATCCTCCCCGGCAAAAGCCGTGGCAGGCAGCAGCGTTAGCACCATGCAGCACATGAGCAAAATGCTGAACATTCGTTTTTTAACGCGTGCAACTCGTTTTGCGGTATTATACATATCGTTTAAGTCCTCCTCTTTTGAATTTTTCCGAAAATACGACCAAAAAACGCCTTTACTTATATAGGTACAAAAAAACAAAAAAAGTCGCACCCAAAGCGCAAAATTTTTCAAAAAAAATTGGCTCTTTGCCGGTCACGACCGATAAAAAGCCAATTTTTTCATTTGAAGTTGCTCGAAACAGCTATATTGCATGCGGATTTTGTCCAGACTTGGACAAAATCGCCATGCTCTTGAAAAAAGCCAAAAAAATGACCTAAAAGCAACGCTTTTTTTGGCTTTTTTACGACATGCGCCGAAAAATCCAACTTCCGTCACCATTCGGCAAGATTCGACAAGTTTCGCAAGGCAAATCCGCCCGTTTATTGGATTTTTTTCGCGAATGCTTGAAAAAGTCCAACTTTCGACAAATTTCGACACGCAACATGCCGCACAGAAGACCTCGACACCCTGCACGCCGCAAGCCGCAACTCGCTCTACGAGCCCTAGCAACACGCCGCAAGCTCTCACGCCAAATCCAACTTTCGACAAATTTCGACACGCCGCAAGCCGCACAGAAAGTCTCGACACGCACCAAGCCACACCACGCACAACAAGCTACAAACATGCGACAAACTCCAAGCATGCGACAAAACACCGCGCACCCGAAGCCGCAACGCCCCGGCAGCTGCTAACGTGCACACTGCAAACTGCAAGCCACAGCAGCATGCCCTACCGTTTCACCTTCACATGCATGGTTTCCATGACAGCGAGTGCTGCTTCGCCGAGCCTGTCGTCGTTGCTTGCCACGCAGGCGGCGTCGATAAGGATTGGAACCTCCGGCATGGCAGCCTTTGCGAGTACCATATTGGAAATCACGCAGATATTCGTTACGACGCCGGCAAACTCGATGCTTTCATATTCGCCGCCCTTGTCACGCAGGTAATCTGCAAGCTCCAGCGAGCCGAAAGTCGGCTTTGAGAAGACAAGATCTTCCGGCGACTTCAGCGCAGCGACTTTGCCGTAAAGCTGCCATCCGTCGAAGCCTTTGATACAGTGCTCAATCGGCAGATTTCTGCCCTCCTGCGTGCGCAGATAATCTTTATCATGCGTGTCCATGGTGAAGATGATTTGCGCCTCCTCGCCTATGGCGCGGTATTCTTCAATTTTCGCAGCCACTGCATCTTCGATTGCCGCAGCCTGCGGGCAGCCGAGCGAGCCGACTGTGAAATCGTTTTGGTAATCGACAACGATTAGTAGTTTTTTCTTTTTCATCGCCTTCTCCTTTTTGCGTTATCCTCTTCACTGTATTATTTTGTCTTTACCTTAATAGTCCCCAATCTTCCTGTTTTCCAATTTTTCTGGACGACTTTAGAGCCTTTTGCGATTTTAAAGGTTTTATCCAGTTGTTTAGAATTTTTTTTGCTTCCCCATGCTTTTCCGATTGCCGCGCTAAAGTATCCTTTATAAACGGTTACCTTGCCGCTGCTTACATAAACCGCATTATCTTCGCCGTAGAATTTCCCATCCTTAATAATAACATTTCCGAAAACGGTAAGCGCAGTAACCTGATCTTTGAAATATCCTCCGTTTATAGTTGTCTTTGCATTTATTTCAGTGTAAACACATCCTTTATAGCTTCCCTTGCTGATTCGCAAGTCTGCACCTTCAAATGCCAATATAGAACATTCTTTTGCCTGTAATTTACAATTCGTCAGCAGTGTTTTGGAAGATGTTTCAGCAGCCCGCTCTGCATTCCGTGAGTAGAATTCGCATTTTGTCGCTTTAACATACGCATTTTTACCTACATAAAGGGCCTCAGCGTACATATCCTCTTCCTGATCGCTGCCCACAGTTTCAACGATACACCCTGTCATAATCAACTTACTACCGGCTGCGGCTACAAGCGTTGCCGCCCCGGAGCCATTTGCAAAAAGCTTCACATTTTTTAAAGTCGCTTTGCTTTCTACATATAAAGCATCATCACAACACCAATCACCGTCTTCATCTTTTTTCGCTTCGTCATCGGACAGATTCTCGATTGTTCCATTTTTAATGGTGACATCGCCTTCACTAATCATCAATGTATCCCACCAGCCGGTCTGATTGGTAATTTTATAGTCATTGAGATCAATGGTAAATTTTATTCCATCCTTTCCTTCCGTATCAAATCCTCCGCCTAAGACATCATCCACAAGTGTGATAGTCTGACCGTCTTTAACATCATTGAGAGCCTCTTGAAAATCCGTATACTCTTTGTTTCCTACAAGAGCAACAACCTCTTTTTCTTCATCCATCCCTGCAAAAGCCACAGTCGGAATCATACTGACAACCAAACATACTGCAAGTGCCAGCAGCAATATTTTCCTCTTCTGTAATTTCATCTTCTTCCTCCGGTTTCCTATTTCTTGTAAATATTTTAGTCCTGCAATCCAGTCATGTCAATAGGGTTGGGGGGTACGCCTAAAGTTTTTCCACACCCAGCTCCGAAATCGACTTAAAGACATACCCCTGCGCCTTCCAACCCTGCAAAAGTTCCTGCAAAATCTCCGCATTCGTCTTTGAAGTGCTGTGAAGAAGCACGATTGCCCCCGGGTGAATTCTTTTGTTCAAGATGTTCAAAGCCTCTTCCTTGCTTGGCTGACTGTCCTGAAGCCAGTCTACATATGCAAGACTCCAAAACACCGTCGTGTAGCCCATGCGGTTTGCCATTTCCAGATTTCTTTCGCTGTATTTGCCCTGCGGCGGCCTGTAAAATTTCAGCATATCGCGCCCGACCGCCTCTTTGTATGCCGCCTCGAGCTCGCTCATTTCTTTGCGGAAGCCCGCCTCGTCAGAAATGGCCGACATGTCTGGATGATGCATGGTGTGATTGCCCACGATATGTCCCTCGTCCGTCATGCGTTTGACAAGCTCCGGATTTTCCTCGACGAAATTTCCTACCACAAAAAATGCCGCCGGCACCTTTTCTTCCTTTAAAACATCCAAAAGCGTCGCGGTGTATCCGTTCTCGTAGCCCGCATCGAAGGTGAGGTAAATCGCCTTTTCGCCTGTTTTACCCGCGCCTGTATTGCCTGGGGCTGCGGCCTGCTTGCCGCCGTCTTTTTTGCTTTCCTGCGCGCCGCTTCGCTGGTCGCCTATATAGTATGCGTTGTACTTCTTCAGATATTCACTCGTCGCATTGCCGATTGGCGATTTACCCTCCTGCTGGAAGGAAAGCCCCCAGTTTCCATCTGCCGCGGTAGCCACCGCGCCTTGCCCGCTGTCCTTATTTACCGCACCGGTGACCGCGCCCGCGTTCACGTCCGCGCCAGAGTTCATGCCTGCGCCTGCGGAAGAACCTGCGCCCGCGCTCGTTCCGTTGCCTGCGCCTGAATCACCCCTGCCCAATGCCAAAATCCCCTGAAATGTCAAAACTGTAACCAGCAGCGCAACCGCTGCCATACCTATGCAGCCTGCCACGACTGCCTTCCTGCCAAAATTTTTCCCCATAAAAAACACCTCTTCAATATATTTCTATATCTATGAGGTGTTCTTGTTTTCTATTACGCTCTTTTGGGAATTCGCCGCGTCGTTTATCCGTTGTAACGCATCTATGCGCGTTCTTCAGTGACGAGAAGAGGGTGCACTTGTAAATTCCGCAGGCAAGGAGCGGCGAGGCGTGTTCATATTTTCGACAAATTTCGACACCGCTCAGGAAAATATGGATTTACAGCACGCTTACATTTATTGAGCTTTTGCAAAGTGCTCTTACATTTATTAGAAAAATGTATATTTGCACTCCTAAATCAAAAATCAACATGGTTGGCGTGTTTTTTTTACATGTTTTTCCACATTCATTTTCATTGCCCTATCAGTTACATTTAGCGAAAAACCTCATACCCTTCAAATCGTTGAAATTTCAACAGTTACATCTTTCTGTTTTATAACGTTTCCACTATGTATCTTCTTCCTTTAAATGTCGTTTTACTTTAATTGGAATTTTTTACACGCCAACACCGCTAAAATCCGAATTTGGTATGTAAATATACATTTTCAACAAATTTCGACGCGCCACCTAAGTCCCAGCGAAGCGGCAGCACGCACCGGTGCCACACAACCCTCCGGCGAAGCGGCACCACACGCTACCCGAACACAGACAGCGCATAAGCACCATGCCCGGCGCGCCTCAACCGCTCGTCACGCTTTTTTTCTGATTTTTCCGACAACCATGATAATCACCAGTGCGCCCGCCGCAGTCACCAGCGTGGATACGAGCAGCATGAAGTTTGCGTCGCGCACATCGAGCATAATGCCGCCCAAAACCGATGAAATCATCGCGGCCACAGTCGTCATCGCCGTGAAAAACGCCTGTCCTTTAACCGCTTCCCCGCGACGCATAACATCGCCGATGAACACGACCATTGCCGGAAGGAAAAGTGCAAAACCGAGCGTCTGGAAAATGTGCGCCAGATAAATCACAGTCATGGATTTTGCCATGTAAATCAATCCGACGCGGAGGGTGAAGCCGACTGCCGCAACTTTCAGCAGTGTTTGACAGGAAAAGCGTGCCTTTACCTTGTCAAAGAAAAACAGCGCCGGCATTTCCATAAATGCCATAACCGCAAGTACCCTGCCCATATCTTCACTCGTGCCGCCGACTGCATTGACAATCTGCAGCATGAAATTGTTCAAAACTGCATTGCTGAAGTACAGCCCGATGACGCCGATATTTAAAATCAAAAAAAGTTTGTTGTCACGTATAAATCTCCAGAGGTTGATTTCCTCTTGCTCTTGCGCATAATCCGATGGCATAGGCAGCGTTGCATCTGCAGCCCCAGACGCATCGGCGCCGGCGCCCGCGGACCGTGTCTGTGCCTTAGCCTTTACGCAGCGTTCAAACTCGCGCTTCACAATAATAATCGTAACCAAAAGTCCCACCAACGTCAGCTCACCGACCGCCGGGAGGATGTTTGCTCCCCACATCTCGACGAAAGTTCCCAGAAGCGCTGTCAGAAGAGCAAACCCTAAGGAGCCCATTCCGCGGCATACGCCGAAATGAATATGTACACCGCTTTCTTCCAAATGAAAAGCAAGCGAGTTAAACAGCGGCTGCAGCGCCGTCAGCCATGCGATAATCATCACGAAAACGGCCCAAAGCGCAAGTGATTTATGAGCCATCGCAAACAGCGTTGCCTCCAGTACAATCAAAAGCCCCGCGCTAAGCTGCGTGACACTGAGCAGCGACAGCTTCTTCGAGCGGTCGGCGATGTCGGCCATAATCGGCTGCAAAAATACTGCAAGTACGCTTCCGACTGCCAAAATGATGCCGATTTCGGCATTTGTGTACCCTTTCGGCAATAAATACGCCGACGCAAAGGCATTTGCCACTCCGTAAAACATCCAATAGGCTGCGAAGATGTTCGCATAGCCCGCATTCAAAATTCTGCTGCTTCTTTTCATTGAAATTTCTGTATCTCCTGTCGATTTTCTGTTATTCAAATATAGCATAAACGCCTTGCTTTTTCAAGGCGCAGGCTGATCCATTTGTGAACTTTCGCTGTGAAGAAGCTCATGCTCGCTGCACTTGCCAAAAACCGCCCTCTGCGTAAAGCATCGGGCGGTTTTACCGTTGATGGTTTGAAGCTGTATTTAAAAATACTTTATTTTAAAATCCCAGCTCTTCTCCAACGATTATGACATGGAAATCAGATTCTATCGGCTTTTTGTGAATGATTGTTGTAATATTGCAAAAACGATCCTCTCCTCTACAGCTTACACATCTTCCTGCTACAAGACCCGGACATTTCTCACCATATTTAACCTTATTCATGGGTGCTGCGATATCAGCAATACGCTTACGGCCGCTTTCTTCATCTCTTACGATTTTATTGATGCCAACAACCATAATAATTCGATCCGCACCGTATAAACTGCCTGCGATTCTGTTGCCGACACCATCTACATTTATGATTTCGCCTTCCATCGTAATCGCATTGGCACTTAAAACAAATACATCACTGGTCAAATAGTCTGCTAAAATATCTCTCGCCTGCTCTCTGGTCGGTGCCTTTACATATCCATACTCATCGCTGTTGTAGCTATGCAGGTTTAACGCCGCAACATTGGGAATCAGCTTGCACCCTCTTGTTTTCAACTCGCTTTCCATATTGAGTTCGTAGAAGGAATGGGAATCGCCGACTCCAATAACGCTGTTATCCGGAATCAGCTGATGTAACAACTTTGCTGCTTCACTCTTGTTTTCCACATAGTATGCATCAAAAAAATTTTTCTTCAATGCTTTTACAATAGCGCTTCCCTTATAAAATGAATATTCTTTTTTAATCTGATTGATATCATGTGTTACCGCACTAAGTGGCACATCCACATTCTGTCTGAGTCTGCGCATGTTCTTTACCTTTCTTTTTCGTATTTTTCAACATCTGCAAGCAGGAGGTCTAAAACTTCTTTTGCTTCCTTGCCGCCGAATTCTTCGATGCGGTCTCTTACAGGAAGGCTCGCGTCAATGAATGCCTGTCTTTCTTCTTCTGTCAGTTCTTCAACCTTGATTCCCGGTTTTGCTTCCTTAATAGCGTCGAACTTTTCTGTCAGCATCTGCTGAAGATTTTCCTTTGCGAAGATTTCCATTTCCGGCTTGATTTCATCCAGAAGAGCTTTGTCCTCGTCGGAAAGTCCGTTGTAGAAATCCGAGTTCATAGCCATGAAGGATGCCATCTGCGCATGATTGGACATTGTAATATAATCCTGAACTTCATAGAACTTCATTTCCTGAATCGCGTTCAGAGGCTGTTCGGTTCCTTCTACCGTCTTAAGCTGAAGACCGGAATAAGTCTCTGTAAATGCCATTGGTGTAGGGCTTGCGCCGAGTGCTTCATAGTTCGCGGCGATGATCGGGGATGCCATGATTCTCATCTTGAAACCTTTGAAGTCCTTCAGGGTATGCAGCGGCTTGTTGCTTGTCCACTGCATGTTGCCGAGGCTGAGCCAGTCATAAGTTGTAATATTCTTGTCTAAGAACAAATTATTTAAATATTTTGTTGCTTCTCCCTGCGTGAGAACCGCGCTGTTTACATCGTCATCATCGGAAAATACAAAGTTCAAGGATAATGCCTGAGTCGCGGGGAACATATCGCCGACATCTCCCGCTGCTAAAATCCCGAACTGAACGCCGCCGTTCATCAGCATTTCAACCTGTGTCCCTGTGTCTCCAAGCTGCCCTACCGGGTAAACCTCAACTGTGATGCGACCGTTTGACTTTTCGGAAACTAAATCCGCGAAGTGGTGAGCATAGTTGTCGAATACAGTTCCTGTGGATTCCTGGTGCGCCAGTTTCCATACTTCGGTCTGTCCCTCTGTATTGGAGTCGTCATTGCCTCCGCATCCTGCGAAAACAAGCATTACAGCGATTAACGATACTGCAAGTAATAATAATTTCTTTTTCATGTCTTCATCCTTTCTCCTAGTCCTATAGACTCTACATTAAAATAACCGATAGAATGTGATAATTTGTGGGAAGAAAATCAGTATTACCGATAATGCTATCATAATGAGCATGTATACCGGCAGCCCCTTTACTACCCTCATATATGGAACATCAAATGCAGCGCAGGCTGTAAAGATGTTGCATCCAAACGGCGGTGAGATTGCTCCGAGTATGCACTGAATCGTAATGATGATTCCGAGCCAGATCGGGTCGATTCCGGCCGCCATCGCCGGGCCGTAGAAAATCGGCGTTACTACAACGACTGCAATCAGCGGGTCTACGAACATTCCTGCGATGAAGAAGAAAACCGTTACCCAAATCAGGATTGTCGTCATGGATGGATTTGCGCCCAAAACACCTGTCGCAATCATCTGCGGTACATTCGCATATGTAAGCACGAGCGAGAAAATCTGTCCGCTTGCGAGCAGGATGAACAGTGTCGCCGTAACTGCGCCTGTAGATAAAGCGATTTTCCCCAGATCCTTAATCTTTACCGTGCGGTAAACAACCATTTCCAGCAAAGCCGCATATAATACGGAGATTGCCGCAGCCTCTGTCGGACTTGCCTTTCCTGTGTAAATGCTTCCTACAATGATAACCGGAAAGCCCAGCGGAAGCAGTGCACGGAGCGTTGCCTGTCCTTTTTGCGCCCAGGTTGTCTTTTCGGAGCGTGGAAGCTTGTTCTTTCTCGCGCTCAAATATTGATAAATCGAAAATACTATGAAGAGCAGTATGCCCGGAGCGATGCCTGCGATGAACATTTCACCGACGGAAGCGCCCGTTACTACGCTGTACATAATCATCGTTACGCTTGGCGGGATTAAAGCCGCAATGTTGGCTGACGAGATAATCAGTCCGTCAACATTGGATTCTTTGTAGCCGGATTCCAGCATCATCGGACGCATGGTTTTGCCGATTGCTACTACCGTTGCCTGCGTGGAGCCTGAAATTGCGCCGAACAGCGTACAGGTTCCTGCCATCGTTACGCCTAATCCTCCATAAATATGGCCGATGAAGGCCTTTACGAATTCAATCAGTCTTCTTGCCGTATGTCCTGCGCTCATGATGTCCGCCGCAAAGATGAAAAGCGGAATTGCCAGAAGAGCGAAGGAATCTACGCCCGACATGAGCTGCTGAATGATGGTCGTCGACTGCATACTATCAAGATATGCGAAGATAACAACTGTCGAACTCAGAATCATGCACATAAACATCGGAAATCCCAAAAGGAGACAAGCAAACATGATTCCAACCAATACTACAATCATTTTTTCTTTTCCTCCCTTCTGAAATCAGGCACATATGGATTTTCGAGCCCTAAATAAATTTCGTCGCTTTGCAGATTTTTAATAAATATCAGAATATACTGCAGCGTTGCAAACAGGAATCCGAAGGAAATTACCGCAACCACCAGATAGGTCGGCACCTGCAGGTTGATGGATACTTTGCCTATGAGTTTCAGCGTGGAGACATATTTAAAGGATATTCCCGTAAGTACGCCCATGGTAGCTGCCGTCACTCCTGAAATGATAAATGCGTCAATTTTCCGGAATTTTTTCGGTGCCATATCGAACAGCCCGAGCATATTGATATGTTTTCCTGTCGTTACCGCATAGCTCAGACCGATGAAGGTGATTGCGTAAATGCAGTATTGTCCGATTTCCTCGGTTGCATAGATGCCTTTGCTGAAGAATAGTCTTCCGAGTACATTTCCAATCAAAACAAGTGAAATAATCAATATTCCGGCTGCGATGATGACCTGCTCTGCCTTAACTATGAAATTGTTAATCTTTAATACAGTCTTCATCTGTAAACCTACTTTCTTTTTATGTTCTCTTTATGTGAGCCTTTTATTTTTTATTTTTCGAACTTTTCGTAATAAGCGGCTGCGATGTAGTCCAAAACGAGATTTGCGCATACATGGCTGGTCAGTTCTTTGTGGTCTGTCATCGGATTTACTTCTACGAAGTCAACTACATCGACATAAGGCGCGAATGCCTTGATTAAGTCAGACAGCTGGAAGTGGTTCAAGCCTGCCGGTTCCTGTCCGCCGGAGCCGAGTGCATATGCCATATCCAAAGCATCAATGTCAACTGTCATATAAACATAGTCTGTATTCTTTCTTACTGTCTCAATCGTACGCTTTGCGATTTCTTCCACTCCGAGCTTATATACATCTCTTGCAGTGAAAATTGTAAGACCGCTGTCCTTGATGAAGTGGTAGTGTTCCGGATAGTTGTAGCCTCTCGGACCGATTTCAACGATGTTGTGCGCATCGTATTTTTCCATTTCCGTCGCTCTTCTGATTTCACTGGAACCGGAGAATCTTCCCTGTACCGGGGAATCCACCTTGATGTCCAGATGTGCGTCGAAGTCGATGATGCCGATTCTTCCGTCTGCCACATCATGCAGCGCCATAAATCCCGCGTTCGTTACGGAATGGTCGCCGCCCAGCAAAATCGGCTTGTAGCCTTCTGCCATAACTTTTTTAATTTCTTCCGCCATGTCCTTCAGGCCTTGATAGTGTTCATAATGAACAATATTATCACAATTTCCGAAATCCTTAAAGTCAATTTTATTGTAGTCAACAAGTCTGTTGTTGTTTACATCGAAAAGGAATCCGTCCTCCATTCGGTTCATAATTCCCGACATCGCTCTTCTTATGCTGTCGGGAGCGTATCTTGCGCCAGGCCATCCTCTTCCGGCCTCTGTGTCATAATTTAACCCTAAAAGTCCATATTTTAATTTTTCCATGATTTTTGTCCCTCCCGGAAATAAATTTTGATGCATCTTTTGCTTGTATATAGAGCAAGTATCGTGCCAAGTAAATTCCTGTTTTTCCCTTCAAAACCCAAAAGCCTTGAAATCGCTGCTTCTTTTTTTGTTTTACATGGATATTTTGCTAGAGATTATGCATTTTTA
>CABQMM010000005.1 GCA_902465215.1 uncultured Bacillota bacterium | reverse complement strand
TTCCCGCCGCAAGCAGCTGCTTAAACGGGCTCATTTCCAGAATCAGCTTAATTTCATCAATAGCAGCTTCCGTTTCTCCGATATCGAGCAGGATTGCATTTGCTTCTACCTGAAGTGCTGTATCGACTGCGTCAAGCAGGTTTTCGGTTTCTGCTTCTGCTGAAGCCTTTTTCCCGTCTGCTGCCGGCGTAATGCTGACGATGACCGTTCCTGTCTTGGCAGCCTCCAGAAGCGCATTGTACTTGCGCATAGCCGCCTTGAGAATTTCGACCTTCTCTGCAGGAACTGCCGCTGCCTGTTTCTGAGTCAGCGCGTTATAGGCCTTGGTCGCCGCTACGATTTTATCATAGCTCTTCAGCGTAACCTTTCCGATGGCGTCAATCATCTTGATAACATCTTCCGCTTTCAGGGTTTCTTTCTGCCCTATCTTCGCGAAATCCGCTTCTGCCTTTTCCAAAACGCCTAAAAGCGATACATATTTTTTCGCTGATGATGAGAGTGCCTCGTAAGCCCTTCTCGCTTCTTTGATTTTATCTCCGCTGTTGCTGCCTACCTTGCCAATCGCCGCGATTTTGTCATCGACACTTCTCGCGTCGCTCCGGTCACGATATTCCTGATACTTTTTTTCTGCCTGTGCAATTTTAATATAATTCTGCACAAGGTCTTTCTGCTGCTGAGTCAATTCCTGATATGCATCCTTTGCAGTTTTGATTTTCTCACGATAAGCTTCGGCATTGCTTTCCGCTGCCGACGCAGGCTTGAACTCCGGATTTTCGATATCCTCAATCAAAAGGTCAACAATTCCTGCGTAAACGCCGTTCATAACCTCGTCAATCTGCTTTGCATTCTCGGCCGCTTCAATCTGCTGCTGCGCATCTTTAAGCAGATCCTCGATTTGTTTACGTACGTTTTGCGGATAGCGGCTGCTGTCAATATCCGTCAGCGTGTTTTTCGCCTCTGTCTTGACGCTTTCAAGCAGTTCGTCCACATTCATGGCACGCAAAGCTTCTTCGTATGCGTTTATAATCTCGCCGACCTCTGCCGCTTCCTTGATAAGTCTGCATTTTTCAGTCAGCAGCGCTTCAATCTCTGCCTGCTGTTTCTGCGATGCAATCGGCTGAACCAGCGTTTTATAGTAGTTCTGCAGGTAGTTTTCAATCTGCTCACGGTTTTCGCGGAGCAAAATCTGCCACGAAAAAATCGGATAACCGTTGTTAATCTCTGCAATGCTTCGGATTGCAGAAGAGTCATCGGTAAAGATTTCTTTCGGCTCTTTTTCCTTCAGTGCCGCCGCAGAAATAGTTGCAACTTTATGGCCTTTGGTGCTGATATATCCCATTGCAGATTTTGCGGTGCCTTCCAGCATATAAATCTGCGTCATATAGGCACCCTCAATCGGCAGACCCGCAATGGATGCCATTTTGTTGGAAACCTGCGCCGTCGGGCCTGCAATTGTGCCTGCATTGTAGCAGTATTCCACGACGAGATTCTGTGAACCTGTTCCTACGGATTCGGTTGGCTGGTTATCCAGTCCGTTTTTCTGATACGAGTAGCTCTCTCCTCCGAGAATGCCGCCTGCCATGGATTCCGCCTTAACCCTGCCGCTGTTATATACATTTTTTATAAGCCCTGTTCGATTGTAGAGCGCTGCAACTCCGACAATGCCGCCGGTGCCGCCGCTGCCGTATGCATCGGTGATGACTTCAATCGTGATGTCCGCAAGGTTTGCGCATTCATTCACGGTAAACTCTGCGGTTGCATAGCCCAGAATGCCGCCGGCTCCCTTTGCCTTGTATGCATTGATTTCTCCGAGGTTTACGCATTGCTCGATTTTCAGCGAACTTGATTCGTGCAGACCGACAATACCGCCGAGCGCGACTGCGCAAGTGGTATCGGAAATAGTAAAACTTCCGCGGTTCACGCAAGAGGTAATGGCTGCGCTTCCTGCCTCGCCTGCGATGCCGCCATAGCCTTTCGCATCATTGTTCTCCAATTCTGCCTGAATGTCAACTTCCGAGACGCAGCCTGAAATGCTTCCGCTTGCAATCTTTCCGACAATGCCGCCAATGCGGTCTTTCGCTCCGATCTTTACTGCAATCTCGCCTTCTACCGTCAGATTTTTAATGCTTCCGCCGTATACTGCCCCGAAAAGACCGTAATACTCCTCCTTGTCTGCCGTATTGGATTCGTTTCGTATGGACATTCCGCTGACGCGATGTCCGTTTCCGTCAAAAACTCCGCGATAAGAGCTGCCGCTAGTTCCGATTGGATTCCATGCCTGATAAGACAGATTGATGTCCTGCATCAGAACCGCCTGCGCATCCGTCCTGCCGCTGCCCTGCTCCGGCAGAGTGCCATTGACAAGCGCGCTGAACCATGCAAGTTCTGCCCCTGTCGTAATCTGATACGGGTCTTGTACTGTTCCGCTGCCCTTTTCCGGTTGTGTCATTGAAGAGCCGTCCCATGCGCCCTCTCCCGCATTGCCAACCTTTTCAAAAAGTTTTGTGAGCTTTTCTTTCGCCGCCTGATAAGCATTTTCTGCGCGCGCTGCTGCCTCCTTCAGGGTTTCGCGTATCTGATTAAACGCTTTTTCGGCAAAGGAAACATTTTCTCCTGCCGCACGAATTGCTTTTTCCCCATCCGTATTTGCTGACTCTAGTGCCTCCTTCAGATGACTTGCCTGAATTTTTTCCTCTCCGATTTCCTTTGTCTTAGAGCTGAAGAAATCTTTTAACTCCCGTACAAGGCCTTCGATCTTATCTTTCAGCGTTGTTTCCGCTTCATTTCTAGCAATTGTCAGCGCTTGTTCATCCAGTGTTTCTATCTTTTCAAGTGCCGCTTTTGCGCTTGCTGCCGCTTCTTTCACTTCTTCGCTTGACTGCGCGTTCTTCAGCGCAAGTCTCAGACCTTCAAATGTCGAGCTGACCTGCTCCCATTCTTCCTGTCCGTAGTCTTTCCAGTCATACTGCTCAGCAAGTTCTTGGTAAATTTTTTCTTTTTCTTCACTCAGAGCGTCGCTCTCATCTTTTTCGTAGGCCGGCAGGGAAGCATTCTCTCCCGGCTCTCTTACAGTCATGTTTTTCGTCAGCTCTGTCAATTCTTTTTTGGCTTCAGCCGCCAGTTCATTGATTTTTTTCTCACTGTCTGCCTGTAAAATTGCTTCCGCCCACTTTTCATATACATCCTGCACAGTCGCCATGTCTTTTGCGTCATATGCCTTGTTGTACAGGAAATCGCTGTACAGTCCCTTTACGGTCTGTGTGTTATAGGTCTCAAAATAAGCAAATTTTCCTACAGTGTCTTCAGTTCCCAGATACTCCATAAGAATGTCGCTGACCGCTTTGAGGTTTTCTGCAGCTTCTACCTTTTTCACTGCTTCCTCAAGAAGCGCGGCGATCTGCTGCGCGATGCTCTGCTCCTCACCTTCGGCTTTCTTGCTGTCGTAAACGCGCGAAGCCACATAAGCACGAAGCTGTGCAATCGCATCTTCTTTCTGCGCTCCCAGCTCTGTATTGACCTTTGCGAGCGCTTCTTCTGCCTCTGTCGCTGCTGCCGCCGCTGCATCTACGGTCGCTGCTTCTTCAATTCTGCGAATATATGTATCAATCAGGTCATTGTATGCCTTCGTCTGCACGCCGTAAACCGCATCGTCTACTGCCTTGTACTTCGCAAGGAGAGTCTGCGTGTGCGTCAGCTTCGCAAGCGCAAGCGCCGCGCTGTTGCCTTCGCCTGTAGATTGGAAATCAACCTGCTCCGTCAAAACAGCATTTTCAATTTTCGTTCCGGCGTTTTCAACATAACCGAACATTCTGCCTCCCGAGCAGCTCTGCGCGTTGGTAACCGTTCCTTTCGTCACGCGGCCGACAAGTCCGCCTGCGCGCAGTTCCGCGTTAACACGTCCGCTGTTATATGCATCGGAAATCAGCGGCAGGGCTTTTTCATCGCCTTTCGCCGTTTCTCTGCCTGCACATCCGACGATGCCTCCGGTTCCGTCCGGCGCATTATCTCCGGCATGGATGCTGCCACCGTTAATTTCACCTTCGTTATATGCATAAAGAACCTTTGAGTTGTTGTCTATAAAACCTGCGATGCCGCCTGTATAAGCACTTCCGGCTGCCGTACGCTCTTTTCCGATTGGCGCCCGGTTAATACATTCTCTTACGATTGCGTTGCGCTCCAAGGAACCTGCAATACCGCCAATCGCGCTTCCGGTAGCTGCGAAACTTCCCTCGTAGGTGCAATATCGAACCATCGAATAAGAATCCCCGCTGCTCTCCATCAGGCCGACGATGCCGCCCGCATAGGAATAACCCGAACTGTCTTTGTCCGTAAAGAATGCATAGCTTCGGCATCGGTCAATCATGCCGCCCTCGATTCTTCCTGCGATTCCGCCGACATGCGATGCGCCTTTGTAAACGTCTCTGTCAATTTTTACGGAAGAGATACAATTGTATACTGTTCCCGATTTCATGATTCCGACAATCCCGCCGAAACCGGAGCGCAGGCCGATTTCGTTTTCTTTATCCTCGGACTTCGAGAAAAAGAGCGTTCCTGCGATATGCAGATTTTTTATCGTGCCGCCCTTGCCGAGCGTTCCGAAGAGCCCGCAGTCTACCGTGCCGCCAAGTCCTGCCGTATCAATTTTCATATTATGTACGGTATGTCCGTTTCCGTCAAAAACGCCCAGATAGCCTTTTCCGTTGAGGTCATTGGTTCTCGCAATCGGCGCCCAGTTGTAACCCGCTAAGTCAATGTCCGCGGTCAGAACTGCGCACAGCCCCGAGCCCGGCTTACTGCCGCTTGTCGCAAGATTTACAGTATCCGCAAACCATACCAGCTCCGCCGCTGTACCGATTTGGTATGGATTTGCCTTGCTTCCGTCACCGCTTTGCGGCTCGACCTTCGTGTTTCCGTCCCATTTATCGGCTGCAGGTACGCTGTTTGTTATCGTCAGCGCCTCTTTTTCAGCGCTGTCCATTTCCGCCAGAATATCGTTCATTCTCTGCGTAACTTCGCTGCTGCTGTCACTTCCCTCTAATCTTGCTTTCGCGTTCTCATAAATTTCCTGTATTTTTGCCTTCGCAGCCGCAATTCCTGCTTTCAGGTTTTCTCCGGAGTTGAACCATAAGTCATAGGCAAAGGAAGCAAAGGTCTCGAAAAGGTTTTCATTTGCAAAATCCAGTGCTGCCGTATGGGAAGTGCACGCTTTTCCAATCTGCACCATGCACTCCGTCACCAGCTTAGCGATTTTTTCGCTTTTCACGCTGATTTCTGACATTTTCTCTTCTGCTCCGCGTCTGAGGGCAGTCAATTCCTCTGCATAGCTCTTCGTATAAATCGCCTGCATTTTTTCAAGGGTTTCTGTAAGAATCCGGTTTAGGGTTTCCCAATCCGCCGCTTCATACTTATCTTTGTTTGCTTCCGGATACTTCGTATCGAAATATGTCTGAAGTTCCTGCATTGCCTGAGCAATAGCAGCGTTCAAATCGCTTTCCTGTGAACTCTCAATCACATTCGCAAGCTTTGCAGCGCCTTCCTCGTATGCCGCCTGAATTGCCTTCACCGAAGACGCAGCATTCATTGCCTGAACCGCCTGCTCGCGAATCGCTTCAAGCTGTACTTTTCCTTTTTGTGTATAAAGTCCGCTGTCAAGGTAGCCCTGCGTCAACATCTGCATCTCATTTCCGAGTTTTTCGCGGCTTGCCACAAGGGAAACAACTGCTGCCATATCGGTTACTGCCTGCTCATAAATAGCGGTCATTGCTGCCTTGCCTTCGTCTTTCTGAACCTTTTTTATAGCGGCAATCGCTTCGCGGTTGATTTTTTCCAGCTTGCTCCAGCCTTCCTCACTTTCACCGCAGTTTTGGTCGTAATCCGCCTTATTCGCCTCATATTTCGCATATTCCGTCTGCAGCATAGCTAAAACTTCGCTTCTTCCTGCTTCAAAGTCTGCCTTTTCCGTCTTTGTCAAAACATTGTTCATGGCGCGAATATAGCCGTCTGCCCATTTTTTTGCATAAAAAACAGATGATGTGCTGTTCAGCTCACTCTTTTTATTGTAGTTCTTTTCAACGACAGCCCAATCTTCCTCATCATAATCGTCCTTGTTCTTCAGGCATCTTTGATAAGCCTCTTCGATTCTGTCGAGTAGTTCTGCGCGCTGCTGAAGCGTAATTGTATCCTGAATTGCGTTCAGACCTTTCTCATAATATTCATCCACCTGCTCGAAGCTGTGCGCGTTATAGTCGATATTGCTCTTCTGCGAATTGATGCTGCGCTGCAAATTGCTATAGTCGCTTTCTTTATAGTCGTCTTTATTCACCGCTGCCAGCCTGCTGTCAAGTTCGGCTTTCAGTCTTGTTTTATAGCTTGCAAGCTCTGCCTCCTGCTTCAGCGTATAAACACTCTCCATATTCGCTTTTGCCTTCGCAATAATTTCATCGATGGCTTCTTCGCTTGTTCCTTTTGCAATGGCTGTCAATGCGTTGTTATAGTAGCCCTTATTTGCCGATGTAGAGCGCGGATTCGTTATCTCTTTCCACTTTGCCGCGCTATAGTCTTTTTCGTTATAATTCTCTTCAAAATATTTTGTAAGTTCCGCTTTCTTCGTTTCACGCAGCTCCGACAGGATTGTCAGAACTCCTTTCATTGCCGTGATTGCATTCCTTTGTGTCTGCGCAGCGTTTTTCGCGCTTGTTTCTTTTTCAATTGCATTGCGTGCGCTTTCATATGTCTGTGTTAATGCCTGCCAGTTCTCCGGTTTGTAATCACCCTCGCTATACTTTGCATATGCATTATCAAGCCCCGTCAGCAAGTCAGTCTTTTTATTTTTCGTAATCACATCGTCCAGCAAAGTTTTCAGTGAAGCCAGTTCTGTTTCCAGTTCCTTTTTGCTTACTGAATTATCGACCTTCGTCTCAAAATCTGTTTTGCCCTGCTCAATGATTTTCCACGCGTCCGTCTCATAATCCGCTTCTGAATAACCGACTAAAGCATCCTTTTTCGCAGTTTTATCCTCAATTGTTGGAATATCATTAAGCGCTGTCACTGCGCTGTCTGTAATTTGATTTATCTGAGACTCACTCGAAGCTTTTTCCAAACGGGTAAGTGCTGCATTTTTTACTTCTTTGACTTTTTCAGAGCAAAGTGCATCATAGTCCTTGTCTGCTCCGATTCCTTCAATTTTCGTTTTTGCAGCAGTAATAAGCTCTTGCAGTTCTTCCGGGCTTAACTGGCTGCCCTGCTCCCATTTCAGAATCGGCCATTCATCCGCTTTCTCTACAAAAACGCTTTCTCCGTTGTTCAAGTCGCTCACCAGGTCCGCCATAGAAAACCTTCTGTCGGCTAAGTCCGAAAAAGAGCGATAATTTTTTATATTGCTTTCATAATCCGAAGATAACTGTTCCTTTGGGAAATAACCGAAAATATTCTGCCCACTGATTTGTTCATAGCCGGTAAATATTTCCCCTACATCGTCTCCCGTTATTGTTCCTGTGAGTTTTCTTCCATCAAAGTATGCATACGGACTATCCTGAACGCTCGCAGATGAATATACCGAATTCATCTGAACCTTGCCATCGGAGAGATATCCCAAAATGCCTGCTGCTAAGTAACCGGAACTTATTTCGCCTTGGTTATAGCATGATTTTAGGTTCACATCCCCATACGATATGCCTAAAATTCCACCTGCTGCAAAACCATCTGAATAAATAAGAGCTTTATTCGCACACTCTTCTATCTTTCCGTAACCGGCTCCTAAAATACCGCCTGTCCCTTCATAGGCAGCACTGATTTTCGCTTCGTTCCGGCACTGCTTAATAGTCACATCCTCGCCATATCCTACAATGCCTCCTGCCGAATTCTGCGCATAAATTTCACCTTGAACCACAATGCCTTCAATCGTTGCGCCGCTTGCAGCGCCGAACAGTCCGGCATTTTCAAATCCTGCATCTTCAGTAATGCTTACGTTGACTGTATGTCCGTCTCCTTCAAAATGCCCGGAATACATAATGCCCTCGTCATAATTTCCAATCGGGGTCCACGCATTGTCCGTTCCCATATCAATATCCGCGTTCAAGCGCCCGTTCGCGCCTGAATCCACTTCATTAACAATCTGTGCGAAACCTGCAAGATCTGCCGGGGTCTCTATTAAGTAGACATCTCCTTCCATTTTCGCTTCCATTTCATCTGCCGGTGTAACCGTACTTCCGTCCCATGTATCCGCATAAGCGTACATGCCCGGATCACAAACGGTCATATTCCCCAGCACCAGCGAAAATGCAAGCAGAATCGCTAAAGCTTTCTGAAATAACATCTGTTTTTTTTGCTCCATAGTTTTTTCCTGTTCTCCTTTCGTTTTACACTTTGCTGCAAACAAAAAAGGCTCTTCCGCAAACGTCAAGTCATATTCGTTTTGCGAAAGAACCTCCGGTTTTCCGGTCAGTCCCTGTATTGTACAGCAACTTCATATCTCGGATAATTGCCCAAAACTTCGCTTCTTTTTCCGTAAGTTCCGGCCCTGCATTCTTTTTACCGCAGTCAATCAAATTTCAAGCCTCCTTTTCTTGTCCGTTTCTGCACAAATAAAAATGCAGCCAATTTTTACTATAAAAAATCAGCTGCAGTCCGTTTTCACCGCCTCTGCAGTCCCTGCATTTCTCCGATACAGTGACCCTCATTTTCTGCATGCGCATGTCTCCTGACTCGGGCATCTTTGCAATTTTCGTCTTCCCAGAGTGCGGCGGCTGCCGCATACTCCAGTGACATGCTGAAAACCACTCTTCCCTTACAGTGGCGGGACCGTGCAGGATTCACACCTGCTTCCATCTTAGCTTTATCCTTCGATAAAGAACGCCTGCTTTTATTTAATTCTATATTCAGAGTATCATATTACGATAAAATTGACAACCCCCTCCATACGAAAAAAGTAAAATTTTTCGAGTAAAGAAATGCTCGAAATTACACTGCCTTTCTTCTATAAACGACAATAATCCGCCCAGCGCATTGCCAAGCGGATTACCGTCAGTTATACATAAATTATTTAAAAAGCTACTTCGCTTTGCTCCATGTTCTGGTTGCATACTTACACTGCTTGAGTGCCGTCTTCGCAATGAGTTTACCGTTTTCGTCATAAACTCTAACCTGAACTTTATAGAAGTACTTCGTGCCCTTCTTACCGCTTGTGTTCGTGTAAGAAGCAGTTTTCTTCGTCACGGTGGACTTATACGATGCTGCTTTCTTCGTTGAACGATAGAAGCGGTACTTCACAGTGAAGCCAAGGTCTTTCAGTTCCTTGATGGAAGCGTTTACCTTCGCATCGCTCTTCAGGACTGCTTTGATGTTCTTCTTTGTGCGACAAGCTTCAGGTCTTTTACGATGGATTTCGCTTTTTCAATCTTCGCTGCAGCATCGTCTGTAGGTTCTTCCGTTGCTTTTTCGATTGTAACGGTTACGGTAGAACCTGTCGCTGCTTCGGACATCGCTTTCAGCTCATCCTGCGTGTAAGTCTTGTCGCCGAACGGCGTCTTGATGGTCAGTTTCGCATTCGTATCTTTTACGATGGAGTCGATGAAGCTCTTTTCAAGCGTTACATCTGCCTTCGTCGCATCGCCGACTTCTTTGCTCGAAACTACCAGAATAATTTCATTAGACTTCTTTTCCTTCGCCTGTTTCAGAATCTCTTTCTGGTTGCCCGTGGAAACTTTGACATCAGCAACCTTCGTCTTAGTACCATCTGCGTTCGTCTTTTCGCTTGCCGTAACTTCCGTCTCTGCGGTAGTCGTTCCTGCTTTTACATCCGTTACTACCTCGGATTCCGGTATTTCCGCAGAACCTGCGATTGTTGCCACGCCGAGTGCTTTCGCTAAGGCATTGTAATTTTCGAGGTCGACCTGCGTAATGTATTCCTGCTGCTTGTCCGAAAGTTTCTTGTATGCCTTCGTTGCCTCATTTATCTGCGTACGATATTTCTCTGCCTGCGCTTTCGTTGGATTCGTGAGCTTTGGCAGAGCTGCAAGTTTTTCCTTTGCTTCGTCAATCTGACGGAAGAAAGTCAGGCTCTTTTCTGCATCCTGCAAAGTGCTGTAGTTTTTCACTTCACCCCTTGCCTTCGTCGTGAGTGCATTGTAAGCGTTTCTTGCAGTCTGAACAGCATCGATTTTATCCATGTAGTTACCGTAGGTAATCTTACCGATCTTCTCAATCAGTTTTACAACCTCGCTGCTGCTTGTGCTGTCAGCCACCTTGATTTCATACCATGTCTCATCATAAGAAATCGCATAACCCGCATTGCTGTTCATGCTCGGCCAGCCTCTGCCGCCAACGCCGACATAAATTGTATCGCCTGCTTTGACCGGAAGAGATTCTCCGCTGCGATAGTAGTTGGAGCCCTTCTTATCGTTCAGGTATATACGCACTTGATAGTTCTTATTCTGTGCAGCCGCGGAAACGCTGACGGAGTTTCCGTTCTTCACAAGGGTATAGCTTTTCTGATTCTTTGCAAAACCCGGTGTGAGACTTCCGCCGTCGGCACTTAAAGAGGACAAGCTTGTGTCAGGATTTCCCCAATCACTGTCAATATCTCTTCCGAGGCTGCAAGTGTACTTCACTTCAATTACATCCCCGTCTGTCAGGTTTCCCTTTGCTACGCTGAACTCCGCAAAGCTGAGGTTGGTAAACCAGTCGTTCAAAGTTCCCATCCAGCCCGATTCCGGACCTCCGGTAAATTCTCCCAGCTCTTCTTTATTCTCATTCCAAATGGATGCAATATAGGTAATGTCCTTTCCTTTCGGGTTCTTGCTTCCGGTTCCTTCCCAAGTATATTTTTCCTGTTCCAGTGCGTCCAGAATTGCGCTCATCATGGTCGTATCCTGATTCAGCGGCATGTCTTTCTTCAGGAAAGTTCCCTGCATAGAGGCCGGCGCACCTTTATAGGTCTCATTGGAAATCGTTACGCGAACGCTTCCGTATTTCCCGCTCGTCTCTCCGCCCGGCACAGTGCCTTGCGATTCATCGCTTCGTGTCTTGATTGCATCCATAGCTGCAATCGCTTTTGTTTTCGCGTTCTCAACCGCTGTCTTTGCATCGGCTTCTTCTTTAACAGCCTCAATTGCCGCGATTCCGTCCTGATAAGCCTTCGTAAGCTGTGCCCATGCAGATGTCGTATAGGCAGACTTTTGATAGCTCTCATACTTTGCTTTCAGTTCTTCCTTTGCGATGTTCTGATATTCCGCCAAAGTTTTCTCGGCATCACTGCTGCGAACATAGACCTTGATGTGGATATCGTTTGATGGCGTGTTGTTTATCGTTACAGAAGCAATCCGAAAATACGGTTGTATAAACTTTCCGGTTTCTTTATTGTAAACTTCTGTCGAGCCTTGAGGCAGTTCTTTCAGAATGCTGACTTCCGCGTCCGCTGCTCCTTCTACTTCAATCTTATAGATTTCATAACCCAAATCGGAAATTTTATGCGAAGTCGGAGTTTTCGCTGCATAAATACCGGCTAGATACCAATCGCTTCCTTGCAGTACCTTAAAATCATCGCTGTCAAATTCACCTGCTAAATTATACCATGAATTCTTAGGCTTCCCTTCACGGAAGGTTCCGTATTCCTGATTCAAGGTGGCACTGTACATTCCATCTTCTTTGTATTTAACCGTTTCATAACGATAATAATTATGCGAAAGTATCAGTTTATCCTGCAGGCTCTTATCGCCTTCTACGGTAACCTTAACCGTTGGAAGTTTTTGCTCTTCAAGTCCACTTCCGTCCGTGCCGTAAACTTTCAGCAGTGCCCGGTACTGTGCCTCCTGCTGTCCATCCAAAAGTTTTCTCTGGTAGGAAGTTGCAGCTGTATAGGCTTCCTGCAAACCTTCAAATCTCTGCTTGTATGCTTTGGTAAAGGTCTTCTC
This sequence comes from uncultured Bacillota bacterium, assembly GCA_902465215.1. Lineage (GTDB taxonomy): Bacteria > Bacillota > Clostridia > Peptostreptococcales > Anaerovoracaceae > CAG-238. Next base: position 2,431 of record CABQMM010000005.1, on the reverse strand, counting down.
CGGATTTTCATCTGCCGGCAGTCTGTCCAAATACCAGCGAACTGTTTTCAGAAAGTTTTCGTTCACTTTTTCATGCTGCTTCTGCAGGGTCTTAAGCTGCACAACCGCATCTTCTTTTGCGCTGTAGGCATCCCCAAGCAGCTGCGAGTCTGCAATCGTCTCACTCGTACGAGTGTAAAGCTCTTTGACCGTTTCCGTGTCTTCCCCGTAAAATTCTTCCGCATAAGCATGGTAAACCGCATCCAGTTCTTCCTGCAGTTTCGTGCGTACGGAATCCGTGTCGGTGGAAGGTTTTACATGCACCAGCACATAGTCTCCGGCTGCAAGGTTCGGGAAGTCTCCACCGCTTTCATCGCCATTGTTATTGCCGACAGTCGGTGTCTGTGAGGTTACATCTACCGCTGCCAGTCGGTACCATCCTTCTTTATACAGGACTAAGGACGCCTTGCCTTGTGCGTCGGTCTTGCTTCCGACATCGGTCAGAGCCGGCGATTTTTGGGCTTCTTCTTTGCTCTCCTGCTTTTCGCTGAGGAAAAGGCTGACATTGGCTGCTGCTTTCCTGCTTCTTTCCAATTCTGCCGCAGCTGCGGTTTTTTCTGCCGTTACGGTAAATTCCTTTCCGGCTTCCACCTCGATGAGAGTTTCCTTAAGGTCAAGCAGCGCAAGTGACTTATAATAGAAATTGTATTTTGAGCCGCCTGCTGCAATGTCACCGTAGTAATTGAATCCCGGTCCGAGCGCGCGCACAAGAACAATCTCATCGCCATCGTGAAGCTGCACATCAAAATATAAATCGTCTTTGTTCAGCTTCCCATCACGGTTCTCGCCGATATATCCTTTCCAGTCTCTAACATCAAACGAAGTTCGCTTCGCTGCCAATATACCGTTGATGTAGACCAGAACTTCCGGGTTTTTCCACCCCTCTCCATACTGCGTGCCTTTGCTCGGTGTCGTTTTCTTCGGCGTATCATCGTACTGCATTGCCTCCAGTAAAGAAGCAAGGGTAGCTTCCTGTGCATTTAACTCTACTTTATCGTCGTAAGTTGCGGTTTTGGCGTCTGCAATTGCATATTCCGGGAAAAGAGCACCGAAGTTATCTGCAACTCTGGCATGTACCTTCACAGGTCCTTCCTTTGCGTCCTTCAGTCCGTAATAGGCATCGGAAAGCGCAGTCACATTCTCTTTATATGCCTGATACGCACTTGCAGTCTGGTAACCTTCGGTTCTTGCTGCTGCAAGAGTCTCGTAAGCCGTTTTCCATGCTGCCATGGATTCCGCCTCGTATGAGCCCTTCTCTACCTGTGATTTCTGTCCAAGCAGCCACTTCGCAGTGCTCTGCCAGATTGCAATGCGTTCCTCCAGCCCTTTACTTTCCAGCAAATCTTTTCTCGCATTCTTTAAATCTTCTGCGACCTTGTCAATCGCAGTCTGATTTTTCGCCAGATTTGTTTCTTCATTTGCAACACGCGTTCCGTCTTTCTCAATGAAAAGGCTGTCAAACTTTGCCTGCGCCTTCGTCCTCGCGTTTACGAAATTGTCCCAAGAAACCTTCGTATACTTATCATCCGTGTTCTGCAAATCCTTGACACTCTGCAAAGTTTCATATAGGAAGGTTGCATTTGCCTGTGAAGCCGGGATGAGTTTGGAGATGGCCACGCTTAATGCGCTATCTTTATTCTCCCGATTAAGCCTTGCCGTTTCAGCATTAACCTCCTCCTGCGTTGCTATCGGATCTGCCTGAACAGCTTTTGCCTTATTAACAACCGCTTCCATTTCAGCCCAGAAGCCTTTCGTGCTGGTATCCTTACCATTGTAACGATCATCGGAATGGTAATATTTCGTATCTGTCTCGATACTTGGAGCCGCTGCGATCGCTGCGTCTAAAGCAGATTTGTCTGTTGTGCTTTGGATTGCACCGGTTGTGAAAAGCAGGTTATAACAGCTATTCAAAATATGCTCGCCATCATCATATGTACATTCAACCTTAACTATCGCATGAGATTGCGTTGTGTCCATTTTGGATGCATTAGCCCTTCCTACATACTTCCGCACTTCTTCCGGGGACGCTTTAAATGCATCGAGGTTGTACCTCAACTTTGGGTTTTCCCCTGCCTCCGATGATATTGGCTGTTTTTCATCACCTTTAAAGTTTTTCACCTTTATAGTATAAACGCTTGGATATGTATTTTCAATTTTGAAGTCAGAGTTCTCGGTCAATCCTGACATTTCATGATACCATGTCTGATCTACATATTCGCTACTTCCTGACAACCATTTACTTTTAACTTCTTCATCATTTACATTTAGCACTTTAAATGGTGTCACATCATAAACTGTTCCATCTTCATCTACGTAAATGTCCTTATCTAAGGCAAAAGTTGGAGACTCAACATATTTTGGAAAAATAGCAAATACTGTAACTTCTGGAAAA
>CABQMM010000004.1 GCA_902465215.1 uncultured Bacillota bacterium | reverse complement strand
TTTCCTTCAGCGGCACATATTTGCCCGGCGTTCCGGTAAACTGCTCTGCGACGCTGAACGGCTGCGAGAAGAATCTCTGTACCTTTCTGGCTCTGTTTACTGTCAGCTTATCTTCTTCCGAAAGCTCATCCATGCCCAAAATTGCAATAATATCCTGTAAATCTTTATATTTCTGCAAAATCTCCTGCACTTCTCTGGCTACCTGATAGTGTTCCTCACCGACAATCAGCGGGTCGAGGATTCTGGATGTCGATTCCAGAGGGTCAACCGCAGGATAAATGCCAAGTTCCGTAATCGAACGGTTTAAAACCGTCGTCGCATCAAGGTGCGCGAACGCAGTCGCCGGAGCCGGGTCAGTCAAGTCATCGGCAGGAACATAAATCGCCTGTACCGATGTAATCGAACCGTTTTTCGTCGATGTAATACGCTCCTGAAGCGCGCCCATCTCGGTTGCCAGCGTCGGCTGATAACCTACTGCGGACGGCATACGCCCAAGCAGTGCGGATACTTCAGAGCCTGCCTGCGTGAAACGGAAAATATTGTCGATGAAAAGCAGTACATCCTGTCCCTCTTCATCACGGAAATATTCCGCCATCGTAAGACCCGTAAGCGCTACTCTCATTCTTGCTCCCGGCGGTTCGTTCATCTGTCCGAAAACCATCGCTGTTTTCTCGATAACACCGGATTCAATCATTTCATTATATAAGTCATTACCCTCTCTGGTACGCTCGCCAACACCTGCGAAAACAGAAATGCCGCCGTGCTCTCTGGCAATGTTGCTGATTAATTCCTGAATCAGAACTGTTTTGCCAACGCCTGCACCGCCGAAAAGTCCAACTTTTCCGCCTCGGGTGTACGGTGCAATTAAATCGATAACCTTAATTCCTGTTTCGTAAATCTCGGATTTTGTGTTTTGCTCCGCGAAACTCGGCGCAGGCTTATGTATCGGGGAAGTTTTCGTCGTTCCCACAGGTCCTTTTTCATCAATCGTCTGTCCGATTACATTAAACAGACGCCCTAAAACCTCCGGACCTACCGGCACCGTAATCGGCGCACCCGTATCGAGCGCTTTCATTCCGCGAATCAGTCCGTCCGTGGAGGACAAAGCCACACATCTTACCACATCATCACCGACGTGCTGCGCGACTTCTGCCATAATTTTTCTGTCTCCATCCTCAATCTGAATTGCGTTCAAAAGCTCCGGCATATGTCCTTCTTCAAACTTTATATCAATAACCGGACCGATAATCTGGTTAATTATGCCTTCATGCATCTGGTTACCTCCTCTATTTCTGCGACTCCGCGCCTGACACGATTTCGATGATTTCGTTCGTGATGGCCGCCTGTCTCACCCGATTGTAGGTGAGAGAAAGTTTTGCCAAAATTTCATTGGCGTTGTCCGTTGCGCTTTCCATAGCGCTCCTTCTTGCCGCATGTTCGCAAGCCGCAGATTCTATGATGGCTTTGAACAGCGTAAGCTCAAAATATTTTGGAATCATGTACTCCAAGACTTCCTTCGGCTGTGGGAAAAATTCTATCTCCTCATTTGCCGCGGAGAAGCCCTCTGTATCAAGCGGCATCATCTGCTTTACGACAGGCTCCTGCTTCAAAGAATTCACGTACTGCGTGTATACAAGCAAAACCTGCGCCGCTTCACCGCTTTTGCATTTTTCAATAATCGGCTCTGCAATTTTTTTTGTATCGGCAAACGTAATCTTTTCCGGCGATTCCAGATATTCTCCGAGAATTGTATAGCCGTTATGCTCGAAAAAATCACGGCCTTTGCTCCCGACAGCGAAGATCTCAAGCTTTTCTTTCGGAATACCCTCCGCGCAGGCAATCGCTTGACGGTTTATATTCGCATTGAATCCCCCGCAAAGCCCCCGATCGCTCGTAACGGCAATCAGAATGGTTTTTCCGTTTTTTTCGTTTTGCTTGCCTGCCGTTGATGTTCCTATATTTCCAAGAAAGACTCCGCCCTCTGCGGAATCCGCAGTTTCCGCCATGCTTGCAGAAGCTCCTGCTATAATTTTTTCTATCGTAGCTGAAACTTCCGAAAGCTGCTCGTTTGTCTTGTCGAAGATATTCTTTGCTTTTTTGTATTTTGAGGCGGAAACAAGACGCATCGCGTTGGTAATATGCTCGGTGCTTTCGATGCTTTTCATTCTGCGTTTTAGTTCCTGCATATTTTCAGCCATCTCTTACACCTCTTTATACTTTTTAATTCCCTCAATCAGAAGTTCTTCTGTTTCCTCTTCAAGCTGTCCGGTTTTGAGAATCGCTTCGCCGATTTCCGGATAGTTGGTGTGAATGTACCTCAGCAAGCCTTTCTCGAACTCATGGATGTTCTCAATCTCAACATCCTCCATATAGCCGTGGGAAGCCGCATAAATGCTGATGACCTGATCCTCAACCGCCATCGGCTTATACTGTCCTTGCTTCAAAACTTCCATCAGCACTCTGCCGTGATCCAGTCTCGCTTTCGTGTCCTTATCAATATCCGAACCGAACTGTGAGAAGCTTGCAAGCTCTCTGTACTGCGCAAGTTCCAGCTTCAGTTTGCCGGAAACCTTTTTCATCGCTTTAATCTGCGCGTCTCCGCCTACACGGGATACCGAGATTCCGACATTGACCGCCGGTCTTTGTCCTGTAAAGAACAACTCTGATTCAAGGAAAATCTGTCCGCCCGTGATGGAAATAACATTCGTCGGTATGTATGCGGATACATCGCCCGCCTGCGTTTCAATAATCGGAAGCGCCGTAATCGAGCCGCCGCCAAGTTCGTCGCTTAAATGCGCCGCTCTTTCAAGAAGTCTGCTGTGCAGATAGAAAACATCTCCCGGAAAGGCTTCTCTTCCCGGCGGTCTTCTCAGCAGCAGAGACATCGTTCTGTATGCAACCGCATGCTTGGAAAGGTCGTCGTAAATAATCAAAACATCCTTGCCCTGATACATGAAATATTCGCCAATCGCGCATCCCGCATAAGGCGCAATATACTGAAGCGGCGCTACATCACTTGCCGTCGCCGAAACAACAATTGTATATTCCATTGCCTCGCGCTCTTCGAGCGTCTGCACGAGCTGCGCCACCGTGGACTTTTTCTGCCCAATCGCAACATAGATGCAGATAACATCTTTGTCTTTCTGATTCAGAATTGTGTCAATCGCAATCGCTGTCTTTCCGGTCTGTCTGTCGCCGATAATCAACTCTCTCTGACCTTTTCCGATTGGCATCATTGAGTCGATTGCCTTAATACCCGTCTGCAGAGGTTCGTTTACTTTCTTTCTCTCTAAAACACCCGGAGCCGGATATTCAATCGCTCTGGTTTCTTTCGTTACAATTTCGCCTTTGCCGTCAATCGGATTTCCGAGTGCGTCGACAACTCTTCCAATCATGGCTTCACCGACCGGAACTTCAACAATCTTTCCGGTCGGCTTAACGATGTCGCCCTCTTTGATGTCGCGGTCTGAGCCAAGAATTACAACGCCGACATTGTCCTCTTCCAGATTCAGCGCCATTCCGTATATGCCGCTTTCAAATTCCAAAAGCTCGCCTTCCATGCAGCGGCTGAGGCCGTAAACTCTGGCTATACCGTCACCGACCTGAAGAACCGTACCGTAATCCAATATTTCATATTTACTGTGATAATTCTTAATCTGCTCTTTTATAACCGAACTGATTTCTTCCGGTTTTAAATTCATAGGGAAACCTCCCTCCTACCTAATATTTTTTCAGGCTGCGAAGGAGACCGTCCAAGTCCGCGCGCAGGGATTTATCGATCATCTTTCCATCAACCTGTATTTTAATTCCGCCGATTAACTCCTTATCGACGATATTTTGCAATTTAATCTGCTTATGCAGTAATGCGGACATCTGCTCCTCAAACTTTGCAAGCTGCTCTTCGGAAAGCGGAATTACGCTGTAAATTTCACCTTCCGCCATATTTCTTTCTTTATCATAGAGCCGCATGTACTGCTTTCTGATTTTGCTGATTTCCGCGGTTCGGCTCTTATCCACCAAAACAAACAGAAAATTAATCATCTCGCGGCTGAATTTTCCCTTCAAACTGCTTTCGATAATCTTCTTTTTATCCGGTGCCATAATTGCCGGGCTGTTCAGAAACTCTCCTGCTTCCGGCGTTTCTTTCAAAATCTCATCAAGGATTTCGAGTTCCCGCAGAAACACTTCCTCTTTCCCTAAATCCTTTGCAGCCTCAAACAAGGCAGCTCCGTATGTAAGGGATACTACTGATTCTGCCATTTGCCGCTAGCCGCCTCCTCTAAAACTTTGTCTACAATCTCCTGCTGGTCGCTGTTTTCGAGTTCTTTTTCCATAATCTGCTCAGCGGTAAGAATTGCAAGCTGCGCAATCTCTTTTTTAAGCTGTGAAACAGCCTTTTCCTCTTCCGCTTCCATCTTCTTAAGGGCTTCCACAATAATTTCCGCCGCCTCTTTCTTCGCATCGGAAACAATCGCATCGGCTCGCTCGTCGGCGATAACCTTCGCCTCTTTTATAATCTGTCTCTTTTCCTCTTCCGCATTTGCCAGCGTCTTGCTGTATTCCTCCAAGAGTGCGCTTGCTTTCCTGCTTTCCTGGTCGGCATTCATAAGCTCTTCTTCAATCATCGCTTTTCTTGCCATCATGATATTGTGCACTTTCTCAAAGAAAAAATGTTTCAGAATCAGATACAAAACGAGAACGGTTACCGCGGAAAAGAGAAGATTCCAGTTGAATTCCAGCAGGTTCTGATATAATCTTACTTCCATAATCGCAACCTTCTCATTATTTTAGATTTTACCTGCCAAAACAATCGCTATTACGAATGTCAATACACCGATGGTTTCCATGATTGCCATAGCGACAATCATCGCCGTTCTCACACTGCCGGCTGCTTCCGGTTGCTTGCCCATGCTTTCCATTGCCTTCGAACCGAGCATTCCTTGTCCGATGCCGATTCCCAGTGCCGCACATCCCATCGCGATGCCTGCTGCGATTGCTATAATACCTGTACCCATATTAAAATCCTCCTGTTTAAAAAATCTTAATGGTTCTCTTGTCTTGCAATTGCCTTCGCCAAGAATACCATAGTCAGCGTTACGAATATGTATGTCTGAATTGCCGGCTCAAACATATCAAAAAAACCGTTAAGCGGCAGTACCAGAACTGCCCGCAAAAATGGCACACTGCAAATCAAGGAACTGAGCCAGTCCATGAGGTTCATCCAAAGATCCACTACAATGACCCCTCCGAAAATGTTCCCGAAAAGTCGGAAACCCAGCGATATCGGAAGTGTGCAGTCCTCCAAAATATTTAACGGAAGCATGAACGGATACGGATCGCACATGTGCTTCAGCTTGCCCTTTGCCCCAAGGATTCTTAATCCGCTTACCTGAATCAACAGGAAAGTCAGAATGGAAAGTCCGAAAGTGACATTTACATCTGCGGTAATCGGTCTCTGTCCGAACAGTCCAAGGGAACTTCCCATTAAGATATAGAGAAAAATAGTTCCGATGTACGGGGCGAAAATTTCCGCATCTCTTCCGAGGTTTTCTCTCGCATAGTCATAAATCTTTTCCACGATGAACTCTGCAGCAAGCTGTCTTTTCGTCTCCGGTACGATTTTTAATCCATGCCCCAGCCAGATGCCAAATAGCGCAATGACCGCCGCTATGATAAATCCCCACAGCGTACTTTCTGTCAGGAAAACCTGTCCGTCACCGAAACCGATAATAATTCGGGCACCAAGCTCGTCAACATTTATCATATCAGCCCCTCCTTTCTTTTTTTCTCCTAAAAATCAATAAAAGTAACATCCGGCAGTCTCATCTGTCTAGCCAAATATTACTTTTTCCAGCTTTTCGTCTCTTCTAATCGCTTTAGTAATTATACCACTTTTTTTTAAATTTTCCACCTTTTTTTGCTTGAGTAGCGTTAAAAAAGCACCTGTTTCGGCATTTTCTTTACATTTTCTTAGCGGCTTTTTTGTCGGTTTTGGATCGCTCTGCTACCCCTCATAACTTCCATGTTTACTTATGATAAGTTTCATGTTTTATAATCTTGAAACTACGATAAATCTGCTCGAGCAGGACCACTCGCATCATCTGGTGCGGAAAGGTCATTTTAGAAAATGACAGCTTAAAATCCGAACGCCTGCTCACTTCCGTGCTCAGTCCGAGACTTCCGCCTATCACAAATGCAACATTGCTTTTGCCATCCAGTGAAAGCGTTTCAAGTTTTTCCGCCAGCTCCGGTGAAGAAAGCTGTTTGCCGAGGATTTCGAGCGTAATTACGAAAGTCCCTTCCTTAATCGCTTTCAGAATCGCCTTGCCTTCCTCAACCTTCACATTTTCCTCATCGGCCTGAGAGGCTTTATCGGGAAGCCTTGACTCTTTCAGCTCTACAATCTCCATGCCGCAATAACGGGAAAGTCTCTTCCTATATTCGCTGACCGCGTCCGTCCAGTATTTTTCTTTTAATTTTCCGACACATATAATCTGGATGTTCATTTTTCTCTCCGTTAAATTACGATAAGCCGGCTCGGCGTGTCCTTGGGTGCCACCGAAAGTGCCAAATCTCTTCCGACATAAAAATCGTTTTCTTCTAAAATATTGCGAACCGTCAAAAGTGCCTGCACAGGCGTATTGTTTTCACTACTCAGATGCGCTAAAACCACCTGCGGAATTTTTTCTCCGCCAAGCTCCGTCAAATACCTGCAAAGCGCACCTGCGCAGTCCTCATTGGAAAGATGTCCCGTGTCGCTGAGAATCCTGCGTTTCAACGGGTAAGGATATCTTCCGTAGAGCAGAAGATTTTTTTCGTGATTCGCTTCCAAAACCAAAATATCGACTCCATGTATCGCTTGAAAAATTTCCTCGGTAATATATCCCGTATCCGTTACAATCGCAATCTTTTTACCGTTCTTTTCAAAGGAATAGCACACAGGCTCGGGTGTGTCATGCGAAATTCCGAAAACATTTACCCTTATATCCTTTATGCGGAAAGCATCCCCTCTCTTCACGGTTTCAAAATCGCCGGCCGAAAGGCTTGCAGCCTTTTCTAAAGTACCTTCCTTCGTACCGCCTGTGGCAAAGACCGTTCCCCTAAAAGGCCGGCGTTTTACCAGCGTATGCAGGCTTTTAATATGGTCACCATGTTCATTCGTAATCAGAATCGCTCCGAGGCTGTCATAGTCCGCACCTGCGTATGCCATTCCCGCATCCATCGCCTTCGCGGTGATTCCGGTATCGACAATCACACTCGTCTCTTCACTTTTTATAATATAACTGTTGCCGGAACTGCTGCTGGCAAAAGAACAAATCGCTAAATCCATTTTTACTCCGTCTTTTCTGTTTTCTTCATTTGTCTATATTACCATAAATTCTTTTCGTTGTAAAATTGCCAAAAATAGGGCATAATAGTTTTAATACCACTTTTTTAGGAGAATGAAAATGGCGATTTTAAGAATTTATACAGACGGCGCCTGCTCGGGTAACCAGTCCGATGAAAATGTCGGCGGCTGGGGCGCAGTGCTTGAATATGGGGAACACAGAAAAGAGCTCTTCGGCGGTCAGGTCAATACGACGAATAACCGCATGGAGCTGACTGCGGTTATCGAAGCTCTGAAAGCTTTGAAATCACCCGGTCAGACGATTCAGATTTTTACCGACAGTTCCTATGTGGCGAACTGTTTCCGTGAAAAATGGTACGAATCGTGGGAAAAGAACCGCTGGAGAAATGCTGCGAAAAAGTCCGTGGAAAATCAGGAGCTTTGGAAAGAGCTTCTGGCGCTGGTGCGTCAGCATGAAACCCGCTTTTTCCGCGTAAAGGGCCATGTCAATCTGAACAGCAAAAGCACAAATTTCGATGCGCTGTATGAAAAATTCCTGCAGTGGAACGGCATGGACTTTTCTTTCGAGGATTTCAAATATGTCACCGAGATGAACAATTTGGCGGATGAGCTCGCCAACAGGGGAATCGATGCAAACAGACCCTAAAGGCTAAAGCTCCTTCAGCAAAAACCGATTTTTTCGATACTCTAAAATCCCTTCCTTCTGCAGCTTGGAAAGCTCTGCGGACATGGCGCTGCGTTCAACCGCCAGAAAGTCCGCAAGCTGCTGCCGATTGAAAGGGATTTCAAATTCTGCGCTCTTCTTCCGGCGCCCTTCTTCTGAAAGATAAGCCAAAAGCTTTTGGCGTGTCGTTCGCTGCGAAACAAATTCAACCTTTTTCGTAAGGAAGAGATTTTTCGACGCCAGAATACGGATTATGTTCGCTAAAATCTGCGCGTCCGCAATCTGCTGAAAATCCATGAACAGGCACTCACAGTCCTCATTTGCCATAACGCTGACGCCAAGCAGCTCAGTCCCGATGCAGCTATAGGTTTCGGCAAACATGTCTCCCTTTCCCACTTCCGTTAAAATGCTCCGGTTTCCCCAAAAGTCTTCTTTTATAATATGAAGGCTTCCGGCAAGCACAATTGCCGCCTTTACATTCCGCTGTCCTTCATGATAAACAAACACTCCTCTTTTGAAGCGCTTTCTCTGCGCTTTGAGCGCCTTTAGCGTATTTTCAATTTTTTCTTCCGTAAACCCCTGAAAGAGTGCATTTTGCATGAGCAGCGCAAGGTATCCGCTCTCACGATTCTCCTGATTTTTCATAAAAACCTCTCTTTTTTTAAATTTATTTCTATTTTGTTGGAAAAACAACATATTATGCGTTAAAATTGTATTATATTATACTCACAAAGTCAAATACAACGAATTTCAGATAACATTTGGAGGGACACACATGAAAAGAAGGATTATTGAGATTGACAGAGAAAAATGCAACGGCTGCGGAATCTGTGCTGATGCCTGCCACGAAGGCGCAATCGGCATGAAAGACGGAAAAGCTGTGCTGCTCAGAGACGACTACTGCGACGGCCTTGGCGACTGCCTGCCGACCTGTCCGACAGGTGCGATTTCCTTTATCGAAAAGGATACGCTTCCTTATGACGAAGCTGCCGTAAAGGCCAATATGGAAAAGAAAAAAGCAGCTTCCGGCTCTGCGACTGCCGCACCGTCCGCAGAATTTCACGGCTGTCCGGGAAGCCGCGCTATGAAAATCGAGCATCGCCATACAGCTGCTCCGGCTTCTGCAGGCGTCTCTGATGCTGCGTGCATGGAATCCCAGCTCTGCAACTGGCCGGTTCAGATTAAGCTGGCTCCGATAAAAGCTCCGTATTTCGACGGCGCAAACCTTTTAGTTGCCGCGGACTGCACCGCATATGCCTATGCGAATTTCCACCGCGACTTCATTAAAGGCCGTGTAGCGCTGATCGGCTGCCCGAAGCTTGACATGATTGACTACACCGAAAAGCTTGAGGCCATCATCGCTGAAAATGACATCAAGAGCCTGACAATTCTGCGCATGGAAGTTCCTTGCTGCGGCGGAATTGAAATGGCAGCGAAAAGCGCACTGCAAAACAGCGGCAAATTCATCCCGTGGAATGTGGTGACGATTTCAACCGAAGGAGAAATCCTTTAATTTTTAATCGAATTTTAATCTTACCCTGTTATTCTTGCTTTACAGAAGGGAAAAACAGGGTATATTATTTGTATATAAAAATGAGATTTGGAGGTTATTACTATGATTACGAATATTACGAAAGATAATTTTGAAGCAGAAGTTTTAAAAGCTGACAAGCCGGTTTTAGTTGACTTTTGGGCGTCCTGGTGCGGACCATGTAAAATGATTGCCCCTGAGGTGCAGCAGATTGCCGACGAGCATCCGGAAATCAAAGTCTGCAAAATCAATGTCGACGAAGAAGGCGAACTTTCCATCAAACACGGCGTTATGAGTATTCCGACTCTGATGATTTTTAAGGATGGACAGGTTGCGCAGACTGCCATCGGTTACAGAAAGAAGGACGAAATCGAAGAACTTCTGAAATAGGACAGGACTATAAAGCACACCTGAATAAACACAAGCGGGAAAGGATGGAAAGTTATGAGAATTTTGATAGCAGAAGACCAAAAAGATTTAAACAAAATTCTCGCGAAAAAGCTGCAGGCGGAAGGCTACACGGTCGACGCCTGCTTCAACGGCGAGGAAGCTTTGGATTTTCTTGCCGCGGGCACATATGACGGCGCGGTCTTGGACATTAATATGCCGATTTTGGACGGACTTTCCGTCGTTTCCCATATGCGAAAAAGCGGCAATTACACGCCCGTTTTATTTTTGACTGCGCGCGATACGGTTTCCGATCGGGTAACCGGCCTTGACATCGGTGCAAACGACTACCTAGTTAAACCTTTTTCTTTCGAGGAGCTCATGGCAAGGATTCGCGCCCTGACGAGAAAAACGCCGCAGTCCAATACTCCTGTCTATTCTTTGTCCGACCTCACTCTCGATTCGAGAAGCCACGCGGTACAGCGTGGTGGCAATGACATCAAGCTGTCCGCTAAGGAGTTTGCATTGCTTGAATATCTTTTGCGAAATAAAGGAAGGGTTCTTTCGCGGGAAGATATTGAAAACAATCTTTGGAACTTCGATTATGAAGGCGGCACCAACGCGGTGGATGTATACATCCGCTATCTTCGAAAAAAAATCGACGAGCCGTTTGCGGAAAAACTGATTCATACGGTACGCGGCGTCGGTTATGTGCTGAAAACAGAGGCGCAGGGCGCAGGCTCTCCGAAGAAAGGAAGCGAAAAATGAAGCAGCTTTCCATACAAAAAAAGATTGTCCTTTGGTTTTCCGCAATGCTTCTCATTATTGTTTTGTTCATCTCTGCGATGACCTTTGCGATTGCAAGTTCGGTACTGAATGAAAACATCCGCGAGCGGCTTTACGATATGGTCACCGTCAATGTCAATGAAATCGAATACTGGAACCGCCTGACCGATACGAAAGAGGAACCCGGAGACCAGTTTTTAAAATATGAAAGCGGCTGGCTTGAAATCGATGATGATTTCTGCGATGTTTTTGAGGGCATTTCCACGGCGCTTTATGATGCTGACGGAAACCTTCTCTACGGCAATATGCCGATAAAAATTTCCTCCTCGAAGCTTCTCGCCTTTACGAAAGTTGGAAAAACAGACTATAAAGGTGAAACTTATTATGTCTACGATAAGCCTCTGACTGCCGAAGGCATGGAAGGTCTCTGGGTTCGCGGCGTCATCTCGCAGAACGAAAGCATCAATATTTTATATAATGTCGTGCGTCTTTCCTTCTGGCTGCTGCCGGCACTGGCTCTGCTTGCCGTTTTAGGTGGCTATATCATTACGCGCAGATCTTTTCTTCCGGTCGAACAAATCGCAAAAAGTGCAGAAGAAATCGGCAAAGGCGGAGACCTCAGCAAGCGCCTTGACATCGGCCCCGGCAATGATGAAATCCATATGCTCGCCGATACTTTCAACGAAATGTTTGCACGCCTGGAAAACAATTTCAACGCGGAAAAGCAATTTACATCCGATGCTTCCCACGAACTGCGAACGCCTGTTTCGGTGATTCTCGCGCAGGCACAATACGCTCTTGAATTTGCCGAAACTCCGGAAGAATATCAGGAAGCTCTCGAAGTCATCGAGCGGCAGGGAAATCGAATGGGCGACATCATTTCGCAGCTCTTGTTCTTCACCCGTCTCGCACAAGGTACTGAAACAGTAAATAAAGAGGAGGTCTGCCTGAGTGCTCTCGTGGAAGAAGTCTGCGCCGAGCAAAAAATGCTGCCAATGGAAGGCAGAAAGAATATATCGCTTATCTGCGATGTTTCTCCGAAGGTTTATGCTTTCACAGACCGCAGTCTTTTGACCCTTTGCCTGAATAACCTGATTTCCAACGCATATAAATACGGCAAAGAAAACGGTCACATACACGTATCTCTTTGCCGCGATACTGATAAAATCCTTATATCGGTAAAAGACGATGGTATTGGTATTTCCCCGGAAAACCTCCCGAAAATCTGGGAACGCTTTTATCAGGCAGAGACTTCAAGAAGTGCCGATATAAACGAACGCGGCCTCGGTCTTGGGCTTTCCATGGTAAACCAAATTTGCAAGCTTCTGGGTATTGCTGTAGGAGCTGCCAGCACGCTTGGCGAGGGCAGTGAATTTACTTTAGAATTTTAATTTTCCTTTAATCTTCCTGCTCTATAATGAAACCATAAAAGTGATAACAGCCTCGCAAACGCGAGAGTTCGAAAGGAGTATGAACGATGAAAAAAGTAACACAGCTGCTGAATACACCGGCTAAAATAGCAGGATTTGCAGCCTGCACAACCCTTCTCATTGCCATAATTGTTTTCGCTGCAATTCAGGCGAGCGCCGGCATTGACGAAAATAAAAGTATTGGCATGGATAAAGGCGTGAATGTCGCCCTCGAGGATGCAGGCTTCAAGGCAGGGGATGTAGAAAATCTCAGTGCCCACTACGATACAGAGGATGGTATTTCCGTATACGAAGTTAGTTTCACAGCCGGGGGCTATGAATACGAGTATGTTGTTAGAGCTTCAAACGGCAAAATAATCGAGGCGGATAGGGATGCTTCCGGCAGAAAAACAGAAATCAAAGATTCCTCCAAGGATAATGCACAAAGCAGCGAATCTGTCTCTTCATCCAAAATTTCGTTAAAAGAGGCAAAGAATATTGCACTCAAGCACGCAGGTCTTTCCTCCGGTAACGTATCCTTTGTAAAGGCAGAAAAAGATTATGAAGATGGTGTTTTAGTATACGAAGTTGAATTTTATAGCGGAAACACGGAATATGATTATGAAATCAAGGCCGCAACCGGAGAAATATTGTCCTTCGATAAGGATATTGAAAACTACACAATTCCTTCGATCACTTCCGACAGTTCCGACAAACCTGCAACATCTTCCAAGCCTTCTTCCAACTACGTTGGAATCGATAAGGCAAAATCCATTGCCTTAAAGGATGCAGGACTTTCTGCTTCCTCGGTTACCTTCACAAAAGCAAAGCTCGACAGGGAAGATGGTATCCGCGTTTATGAAATTGAATTCTTTACACGCGATATGGAATATGAATACGAAATCAATGCGACGTCAGGAAAAATAAGGGATAAGGACATCGAGTTCAATGATGATTGGGACGATGATGACTGGGATGACGACGATTGGGATGACTAAAGGAAAGCGGTCTGCAAAACGATGCAGACCGCGATTTTTTAATTCGTCTTTTTTGAATCTACAGGCATTTGCTGGAATTTTTCCAAATTCCCATCTTTTCTGCCTCTTTAATCAAATCATCCCTGAAGTCCGGGTGCGCGATGCTGATCAAAAGCTCTGCTCTTTCCCATGTGGACTTACCCTTGAGGTCAACATCACCATACTCGGTTACGATATGATTTGTTGCCATTCTCGGCGTGGTTACGATAGCACCCTTCGGAAGTACCGGTGAAATCAAGGATTCAAGCTTACCGTGCTTGCCGACTCTGGTGGATGGTGTGCAAAGGAAACTTTCGCCGCCTCTAGACTGATAAGCACCGAGCACGAAGTCGAGCTGTCCGCCGGTTCCGCTGATCTGCTGATGACCTGCTGATTCGGAGCATACCTGTCCATACAGGTCAACCTGGATGCAGCTGTTGACGGAAATGAAATTCGGAATCCGGGCAATCGTCGCAATATTGTTGACATAGTCAACCGGGGCATTGCAGCAGATTGGGTTATCATCTATAAAGTCATACAAACGTTTGCTTCCACCCGCAAAGGTATAGACCGCCTTGCCTTTGTCAATCGGCTTGTTTCCGGTTAGTTTGCCGGCTTCAAACAAATCAACATAAGCGTCTGTAAACATCTCGGTGTGTGCGTTGATATTTCTTAAATCAGAATCTGCAATCATCTGTCCGATACAAAGCGGAAGGCTTCCGATTCCGAGCTGAAGTGTACTGTGGCTCTTGATTCGGTTAACTACATGCGCTGCAATCTTTTTATCTATTTCCGATGGTTCTTTTGCCGGAAGTTCTGCAAGCGGAGTG
Organism: uncultured Bacillota bacterium; assembly: GCA_902465215.1. Lineage (GTDB taxonomy): Bacteria > Bacillota > Clostridia > Peptostreptococcales > Anaerovoracaceae > CAG-238. The sequence continues at coordinate 628 of CABQMM010000004.1, read as the reverse complement.
TTGCTGCCTTCAACGATATAGTCAATCCCGTAAAGATTGAGCTGAGTCTGATATCCATGTGCAATCGGCATATTTTCATTGACTTCTACGATAATTTTTTTCGCGCCCTTGATTACGCCCCACATGTCCGCAACCTGCGGTCCCAAATTGAAGTTTCCATGTTCATCCATCGGTGCAACCTGGAACATAGCGATGTCCACTTCGTTATTATTGTTTACCCAGAAAAGCGGCAATTCACAGAACAGCATCGGAATATACCAGCAGCGTCCATCCTTATTCATCTTTCTGTCATGTACATTAAAATGCGCCGAAGCGAAACGAACCTGCTCGTTGCTCGTAGTTGCCAAATAGGTTTCAAACGGTTTTTCACGAATGGTTACTGTACTGATAACTGTAATATCGCGCAGTTCATCGGCGCGTTTTGCAATTGCCTTGTCAATGTCGATGATGGAGCCGCATCCCAGCCCAAAGTGCAGGCGGTCACCGTTTTTTACCATTGCGGCTGCCTCGTCGGCAGTAATCAATTTCTTTTTATACTCCGTGCTTAAATCTGATACTTTATACATCTTTCTGTTTTCCTCTCACATTTACTTTTTTAACTTTGTTAAATTTTCAACACAACAAATAC
>CABQMM010000003.1 GCA_902465215.1 uncultured Bacillota bacterium | reverse complement strand
CCTCCTGCAAAAAGTATAGAACATATCAAATATAAAGTCAAGGTCTCCCCATTATTGTCCGCCTTTCGATGCGAAACAAAGAGAAGACCTTGTCCTTCGCTAGTTTGCAGTATTTTTCGTGCCGTTGTCAACATTATCGGCGCGGTTGTTGTTCTCAATACCGCTTCCATCGGTTTTATTATGATTTGTCTTCGTATCGCTCAGATCGTCTCCCAAATCATCCACGCCCTTTTCGATACCGTCTCCGATGTCGTCCACGCCTCTTTCAATGTCCTGAGACGCGCTTCCCTGGTTGCCGTCATTCCGCGGTTCATCGTTATTGGCACATCCCGTAAAGACAAAGAGTGAAACAATCAAAAGCGCAGCTAAAATTACAGCTATTTTGTCTGCTTTTTTGAAAAAATATACGTGGCCTTTCTTCGCTTTATCCAAAAAAAGGAGCGGTCATCCGCTCCTTTATCGTAAAGCCGCATCCTGCAGCTTCTTTTTTCAATTATTCTTCGTCAGCTTCTTCCGCTTCGTCTGCTTCATCAACAGGTTCTTCTGCAGCCTGTTTGATGCTGAGGCTGATTCTCTTTCTCTCCGTATCGATTTCAAGAATCTTCGCTTCGACAGTCTGTCCTAAAGTGAGTTCTTCAGCGATATCGTTTACTCTCTTAGAAATATGTACCAGCCCGTCAAGACCCGGTTCCAGCTCTACGAATGCGCCGTATTCCTTAATCTGAACAACTTTACCTGTTACAACTTGTCCAACCTGATACTTTTCTTCAATTACGGACCATGGTTCCGGAGTTGTCTGCTTCAGACCGAGGGAAATCTTGCCTTTTTCTTCGTTCATGGACAAAATCTTAACCTTAACCTTGTCGCCAATCTGAAGAACTTCCTGTGGGTGTTTCAGCTTGCCCCAGGAAATTTCGGAGATGTGAAGCAGTCCGTCGATTCCGCCGAGATCTACGAATGCGCCGTAGTCTGTGAATCTCATTACCGTACCTTCAACAACATCGCCTACATTGAGGCTGTTCCATACAGCTTCCACCTGTTTCTGCTTTTCTTCGTTAAGAATAACCTTATGAGAGAATACAGCTCTGCCTCTCTTAGGGTCAACTCTGGTTACCTTTACAGGTAATTCTTTTCCGATAAATTCGTCTGCATTTTCAACGAACTTGTCCGAAAGCTGGGAAAGCGGAATAAAACCGGATACTTCTTTATAAGCCGCGATAACGCCGCCGTTAACCTGTCTTACAACCTTAACAGTGATTGTTTCCTTATTTTCAAGAGCTTCGTTGATTTCGTTCCAGTGCTCATTCACTTCCAGTTTCTTCTTGGAAAGTGTAATTACGCCTTCACCGTCATCCGTCTTAACTACTTTAGCCTGGATTTCATCGCCAGCCTTGAATAAGTCAGTTAACTTCTGGTCTCCTTCCAATGTTACTTCTTCTTTCGGAATAATTCCGTCTTTTTTACAACCCATGTCAACGATGACTCCATTTTCAGTAACCTGATGTACCGTTCCGTTAACAACTTCGTTGAGTCTTGGAAGTCTCATAGCTCCGTCTAAATCATATGCTTCGGTAGCAAGCAGTTCTTCCATGCTCATTTCTTTTTTTTCACTCATGGTAGCAATAACCTCCTTAATTACGCATTCGGGTGTCGAGGCACCCGCTGCAATACCTATTTTATTACATTTTGCGATTTCGTGCAACGGTAAATCTTCATTTTTTTCAACAAAAAATGTTTTTTTGCACATTTTTTTTGATATTTCGAATAATTTTTGCGTATTGGAGCTTTCTCTGCCGCCGATTATGAGCATGGCATCGCATTTTGCTGCCAGATCCGCGCAGCTTTTCTGCCTGAGTGAAGTTGCATTGCAGATGGTATTTTTCACCTCTACATCCGTATTTTCCCGTTCAAAAACCGCAAGAACCTCATCTAAGACTTCCTTTTTTATCGTGGTCTGCGCAACCATAAAGTATGCATTTTTTTCATTCGCTTTTCTTCTTCGCAAAAAATCCTCTGCTTCCGCTGCGGAGTTCAGAATTGCCGCGCTGTTTTCACACCAGCCGTTGATTCCAATTACCTCGGGATGATTTTTGTCACCGACGATGATGACCTGCTTGCCTTCCTTGTGTGCCTCCTCCGCCAAAGATTGAATTTTCTTCACAAAAGGACAGGTTGCGTCCACGATTCGGCAGCCGATTTTTCCTGCTTCTTCAAAGAACTGCTTCGTCTCTCCATGGGAGCGCACGACGATGACATCTTCTTTCCCTGCGCAGTCCAGCGAGGACAGAATGCACGCCCCTTTTTCTCGCAAATCGTCTGTCACGGTCCGGTTGTGAATCAAAGGACCCCAGGTGTAGATGCGTCCTTTGCTCCCTCCTTCCTTCTTTTTTTTAATTTCCGCTTCTGTTTTTTCAATCGCCTGCCGCACACCGAAGCAAAACCCCGAATTTTCCGCCAGCAGGATTTCTTTTTTTCCTGTATATCCTGTATTTTCTGTCATAGCTTTCTCACTTTTCGAGACTTTCTAAATATTTCTTAAATGCTGCCTCCGAGCCGTTTTCCGTCGGCTTGTAGTATTTCACGCCCTGCTTGTACAAATTGTCCGGAAGATACTGCTGTTTCACATACCCACCGTAAGCATGCGGATATTTATAACCGCCGTATCCCAAATCCGCCGCGCCTTTATAGTGCGTGTCCTTCAGATGGTTCGGAACGTCATCGATTTTTTTCGTCTTAATATCGTGCATCGCTTCTTCTAAGGCCATATAGGAAGCGTTCGACTTTGGCGCCGCCGCCATCAGAACCACCGCCTGTGCCAGATTAATCACAGCTTCCGGCATACCGACCATCTGAGCCGCCTGCACGCAGGCGGTTACAATCGAAATTGCCGACGGATATGCCATGCCGACATCTTCGCTTGCCATGACCAAAAGCCTGCGCCCAATCATCTGAATATCCGCGCCTCCGTCCAGAAGCCGTGCCAGATAATGTACTGCCGCATCGGGGTCGCTTCCTCGCACAGATTTTTGGAGGGCGCTCAAAAGATTGTAGCGGTCATCCCCCTTGTCATAAAACCCGATTTTCCGCTGCATCGCTTCCGAAACAATCTGCGGCGTAATCGTCTGCCCTTCTCCAAGGTTGTCCACAATGAATCCGGTCGTGTCCAGAGCCACCCTTGCATCTCCGTTTGCCAAATCCGCCAGTATGGCAAGGGCTTCCTCTTCATACGAAATCTTTAAATTGCCGAAGCCGATTTCCTTATCTGTAAGCGCACGCTTGATAATGCGCAGAAGATTTTCCGCAGAAAGTCTTTTAAACTCGTAAATATTCCGAACGCGGCTGATAATCGCGTTGTTCACCGAGAAATACGGATTTTCCGTCGTACTGCCGATAAACTTGATTACGCCTTCTTCGAGCGCTTTCAGCAGGCTGTCCTGCTGGAGCTTGTTCCAGCGGTGAAACTCGTCGATGTACACATAGGTTGTGCGCTGCTCCAGTCCGTAAAAAGAAAGCTTCGCATTGTCTATCAGCTCTTTCAGCTCCTTCGTTCCGGTCGTTGAAGCGTTGATTTCATGAAAATTCCCGTCCATTTCCCGGGCAATAATCCTTGCCAGCGTCGTTTTTCCCGTGCCTGACGGACCGAAAAAAATCGCCGAATCAAAGGTTTTATTCTTTATGGAATTATAAAAGAGCGAGCCTTCGTACATAAAGTGCTCCTGCCCCACGAAATCTTCAAGCTTTTCCGGTCTCATTCTTGTTGAAAGAGGTATCATCTTGTGTTTCTCCTTTATTGCTTTTTCTCTGCTATATTTATAGTTTCAGGCTGCCTGAACCTTATGAAACGGATGTAATGAAAACATCCTCGACTTCTTTTTCTTTGCTCTCACTGAGCGCTTTCAGCGCTTCTTCTTTATCCTCAAGAACCGGACTTATGACCTTAAACACATTGTCCGCTTCCACAATTTTGGTCTTGATTCCCTTCGACTCCAGCGCATCAGAAAGTTCCTGCGCAGAGTCTTTGGTCGAAAATGCACCGAACTGCAGCGCATAGCCTTTCTCGGACTCGGCTTCCGTATTCGCAGTCTTTTCGACCTTCGAAGCTTTCGAATCCTCTGTCTCCTTCTCCGACTCCGCCGCCTTGTCTGCACCGTTCAGCTGCACCGGACTCTCATCAGCATTATAACCGATAATCGGTCCGATTACAAATCGCGCCGTCAAAAATCCGAGCAAAACCGCCAACAATATTATACCAAGAAAAACCGACATTTTCACCCTCGAATTTTCTGATTTGCTCTTTCTTTTGCGCACTTTTCTTCTCATTCCGCTGCCCGTCATATCCCTACCTCCAAATTCTTTAGTACATTTTATTATCCGAGCCGAAAAATATGCCACGCAAAAAGGCGGCAGACTGCCGCCCCTCGCAAAATTAACTGTTTTTCACCGAATCCCGCACAGATAAATTTCCTGTTTCAGCTTTTCGATAAAGCCGATGACACGCTCCGTGCGAAGCTTTTCGCAGGAAAGAAGTGCGCCTAAAGTATCTAAGTACACTCTGCCGTTTTCCGTCGTCGCACTCTTCAGCTGATGGAAAAAACATGCCAGTGATTTGGAAAAACTCATATTCCGCTCATTCGGTATGTAAGTAATCTTAAGTTGTTTACTTTCTTCATTTATATAGACCGTCTCCGCGGACAGGATATACTCTTCCGGGAAAAAGAGATAATCTTCACATTTTTCAATCAGCAAAAGCACATCCTCCGCAAGCGATAACACCTGTGAGGCACTTAAGCCCTCCACATCCGCCAGCTTGCGAAAGCCGCTCGTGTCAAATATGCCCCTCGTCGTTTTTTTGTCCCGTATGATGGACATCGGAAAGAAAGCGTCACAGCTTCCTGCCAGCAAAACCTCCGTTTTCTGCGTGTAATCCACCGTTCCGTTTTTCAGCCGGATGCTTACCTTATTCATTTTCACCTCCCCTGCACACCTTGCACGGCGTATAGCCCTTCGCCGCGGCGTCGTCCTTCTCCATCTCGAGCTTGTACGCCTCGCCCTCATCATAGCGCTTTACATAATAGCAGCTTTTCACATGATAGCGCTCGCCGTACTTCGGAAAGATCACGACTCGCAGCGACTTTGCATTGCACTTGAACTCACTTTCGGGCAAAGGCTCCGCATCTTGAAGCGTCCCCGTAAAGGCACGTGTTAAAATTCCCTGCGTAAAGCTGATTTTTCCGTGAATGCCGACGGGATTTTCGATCCTAAAGACGGCTTCGCTCTGCACCCCGATTAAATCGTCGATGTCTTTTGACGAATAGCGATAACGGAATTTCGTAATTTTGAAATTCGTCAACTTCGGATTTTCCGCCAGAACACTTTCTTTAAGCATTGTTTTGGCAAGCGGATATGTCCCTTCAACCTTGTATGCTGTTAAGTCGATTTCCTTTATCTCCGCCGCACTGACAAAACCGATGTTTTCACAGACCGCGATAATCCGAATCACGAGCGCAAGCGCGACAATGCAAAGGATAAAAACCGGAAGACTCATCGCCACCTCAACGATATAGCTGCCTCTGCGGCTTCGCAGACCGCATTTTGCCATGCATCCGATGTGCTTAATATGTTTCCTCAAATTCATGTTTTCTCTTGTTTACCTCTATGGAATATCTAAGCCCTGTGTAATAGTCGTCCATAAGAAACCACTCACAATATAGATATTTCATATTAATCTGAATTATGTCCATCATTCGCAAAAGCAGCGTTTCCTGCGGCATGGCAGCGACGAGAATGCGCAGATAGCCCGCATAGTCCTTGCCCTCAATCTTTTTCGGCGGCAGATAGTTTTTCTCTTCTTCGTATTCCTGCCCTTCAGGAAGTTCCTCGCCCGATGGGCTGAGTCCGTATTCCGCTGCCAGAAGATTTTCAAGCGATATCGCCCAGTTTTCATCCTTTTTCAGAATCGGCACGGTTTTTCCCGCATAGAGAATCTTCAAATCATTTCTCGCCTCCATGTATGCCCAGCCTTCTAAAATGAGTGCCTGCGTGAGAATCGGCGCCGTCGGCATAATCAGCTCAGCGGCGGCAAGTGCGGCGTTTCTCTTTTCCTCGCAGCTGTATAAATACGCCAGATTCAGACTGTTCCGAAGAAGAATCAGGCTGTTTCCCACCTTTTTCTTCGCCTTCTTATCGTCGGGCTTTCCCGTCAAAAGATACTCGACTTCATTGCGAAAAAAGGTCTCGCCAAGCTCTCTTTCATTCATGCAGTCCTTAAAAAATCGGAAGATATAGACATTTTCCGCCGACGCATTGACAACCGTGCTCACCGAAGCGCCTTCTTTCAGCTTGTCCGCCAGTGACAGAATTCCGACGCTCCCGCCTTTGCCTTCCGACGGCAGGCTGTTTAAAATTCTCTCATTTCGTATGTAACGGTTTCCCTCATCGCCATCGTCTGCCTCGCTCGTTTTGGTCCTCCCGCTCGTCTTGCCTGCCTGCATTTTCAGAGCGCGCGGCTTCGTTCCGGCAAGTGCCGCTTCCCGCACCTGTTTCAAAAAGTTTTCTTTGTCGTTCAGCGCATATTTTTCAAGCTCGCAGTCAGTCTTTCCGCAGGAGATATATTTTTTCTTTTCACAGGAATACGCCGCATAAAAGTCCAATTTTTCCTCAACCTGAAGTTTGCTGCCGTAAAAGGCGAAAATACCATATCTGTCCTTTAAATTCCGATCATATTCTGCTAAAATACTCTTTCCCCAAAGCGGTCCGAAGCTTTCCGTAGTGCTGCTGATTGCCTCCTGTCCCGCGCTTTGAATCGCTGCCGCCGTCAAAATCATCATCGATGAAAATAAAATCGTCGCCAAAACCGCAAAAGAACCTTTCTTATTCATCCGCATTGTTATCTGCATTTCCGTTTACGCATCCCCTGCGCTTAACGCATCCTTTGCCCTGTCATACGCCCTGACGTTCAGCGCCGCAGAAACTTTCTTCCAGTCTGCGCGCTTTGCATCGTGAGTCTCTATCTGCTTTCCAAGCTCCATGTAAAAGCTCATCATCAGCGTAATCAAGGCGGCTGTAATCAGAATTGTCAGCGGCATAATCAGCGTTGCCTCCACGATTCTCATTTTTTCTCCCTCCCTTAAAACTTTGCGGAGCTGAGCGAGCCGAAAGTATTGTTTACGAACTCTGTAATCTGCTCTTTAAAGATAAGCCCCAGCGTTACGGCAATCGCCACCAGAATTGCGACCTGCACCATCTCCATTCCCTGCTTGTTAAACAGCGGTTTCCTTTCCTTTTTTACCTTCTCTTTGTTTTGCTTTCTTTTTTTTCTAAAAAACATCTCCCATTTCCTCCTATTTATATTTGAAGCATCGCAGGTGCTGCCGTAATTACAATCAGCGCAATCAGCAAAATCCCCAGCGGAAAGCTCATTTTGCTTTCGGACAGGCGAATCTTTCGCATTGCCGCACGCTTTCTTTCTTCCCATAGCATCTCGCTCTGCTCGGCAAGCTTATCCCATAAATCCGTGCCCCGATTCTGATTTTCCATTAAAATTCCCGCCACGCGCGCAAGCTCCTTTACATTTGAAGTTCTCCCGAACTTGTAAAAGCTTTGAATGACATTTTCCCCGCTTTGCAGAGACGCCGCATAGAGATTGTACACCTGTACGGTAAAATAGTTTTGTCTGCGCTCGTCTAAACCCCCGTAGCCTTCGGCGATTTTGCAGAAAGCCTCTGTCAGCACCGCCCCGCTGTTCATTAGAAGCAGCAGCTGGTTGATAAAGCCCGGCAGGCTCAGGATAATCTCATTCTTGTTCTTTTCCATCACTTTTTTAATTTTAGATTTCAATGTTATGTATCCTTTCTGTCATCCAAACCGAAACCGCAAGCAGTACCATCGCAAAGGTTGTAATCATTCGTCCCTGGCTCGTGCTCGTCATCGGCTCCATGTAGTCCGGCGCAGTCAGCCGAATCATCAGCACAATCAGGAACGGGCTTGCTCCCACAATTCTTCCTTCGAAAAGTTTTTGCGCCAAAAGCGTTTTCAGTTCACTCTCCAGCTCTATCTTATCGCCAATTAAGCTCGTCGCGCGGTGAATCGCCTGCTTGAGGTTGCCGCCGCTGCCTTTGCAGTTTTCGTATACACCCGCGAAGTCCTCGATGTCTGAAATCCCGCTTCGCGATGCAAAATCCCGAAGCACCGCCGTATCGGTCTCGTTGCCGTTTGCAATCTGCTTCGTCATGTAGGCAAGCTCCTGCATGATATAGTCGCTTTCCTCGTAAGCCGCACCGCAGAACTCCTTTGCCTCTTCCAGTGCCGCCGCCATGCTTCTGCCCGAAGAAACCGACGCGGAAATCGAATACAGCAAGTCCCGAAACTGTACCAAAAGCTCCTGTCTATGCTTTGCCGCTAAGTTTTCCCGATACTTCGGCATCGTGAAACAAAACAGTATTGCAAGCGCCAGACTCACCGCCAAGCTGTCATAAAACAGCAGCCCCACCGCAAGCCCTGCCAAAGCGGCAGCGGAGAAAAACACGGTCTTTTCCCGAAAATCCGGCTTAAGCTTCGTATAGTAAATCGGCATAGTTTTCCCCCTTTTGCTCCGCTTTCTTCGTATTGGCGAGCAGGCTTCCCGTAAACCCGAGGACTCCGTTTTTATCAATTGCCATCAGGCGGTTGAGCTTGAATTTACCGTCTGCATACCCCTGCAGCTCTGTAATTTCTATAATCCGCCGCTGTCCATCCTCCCCTTTTTCGATGTGAACCAGAATATCCAGTCCTTCCGCAATCTGCTGACGAATCGCTTCCGTGCTGATTGGCATCGCTGCCAGATAGAGTGCTTCAAGTCTTCGCAGCATACCTTCCGCCGAGTTTGCGTGGCCGGTCGACAGGCTTCCGTTATGCCCGGTATTCATCGCCTGCAGCATATCGACCACCTCATCGCCGCGGACTTCGCCGACAATAATTCGGTTCGGCCGCATTCGCAGGCTGCTTTTAATCAAATCCGACATACTGACTTTCCCCTGCCCTGCGGAATTGCTGTTCCTGCACTCCATATGCACGATATTGGCGATATAATGCATTTTCAGCTCCGCCGAGTCCTCTGCCACAATCACGCGCTCTTCGCGCGGAATTGCCTCTGCCAAAGCATTCAGCAATGTCGTTTTTCCCGAAGAAGTTCCGCCACTCACGAAGATGTTGTAGCCGCATCTGACTAACATTCGCAAAAGCTTCGCGCCGTTTTCAGACAGCGTTCCGTTGTGTACAAGGTCTTCCATCCGCATATAATTTTCCGAGAACTTTCGGATGGTTAAAATCGGTCCGTTCAGCGCGATATTCTTATACACACCGTTTACACGCGATCCGTCGGGCAGTCTGGCGTCGACAATCGGATTTTTCTCGTTGATTTCTCTATGTACCTCTCCGACGATGCTTCGCATGACCTCTTCCAGTTCTTCCGTCGAATCAAATGCGAGCCCGCACCGTTCCATGCGTCCCTGCTTTTCGATAAAAATATCGCCCGGACCGTTTACCATGATTTCACTGATGTCCTTATCATCCACCAAAGGCTGCAAAATTCCCAGCTTCCTTCTGGTTTTATAAAAAATCTTCTGAATGACGGAATCAATTTCGTCCGAGGAAAAGAAGCGGCTTTCCTCATCGTCAAAAATGGTTTCAATAATGCAGCGCATTGCCTCATAGTCGTCCATCCGCGCTTCACTTCCCAGTCTTCGGCGCGCCGCCTCACATCTGTCCGCCGCAAATTCCGCTAAATCTCTCTTCTTTCTCATAGTCCCGTCACCTTCTCAATCCCCCTTGCAAAGGCCTTATCCAAAGCAATTTCAATGCCGCTTTCCCTTACCGTGAAGCTCTCCGGATCCTCGATAATATGAATGCTGCTGCCCTCGGTCAGGCTGCAATAGCTGCGATTTCGAAGCAGATAGCATTCGCCGTCGTTTTCTCCTGCCTGCTGTGCTGAGTTCTCGCAAAACCGCCTTCGCTTATCTTTTTCGTTAGTTACGAAAAATGTCTTATTAAATAAAAATCCACACTCACCCTCGGGAAAGTCCACAACCGCTGTGTCGTACAGACGGTTTTCCGCAAGGTAGGTCAGAAGTGTTTCCAATTCGCCATGATATTCCAGGATGTGCAAGCCGTATCGGTCTTTTCGTATGTAGCTTTCCATGCTGAATATCGTCTCGTTTCGAATCAGATGAGCCAGTTCCGACGGCGGACGCAGCGGTTTTTCTGTCTCGCTTATGTACCATTTCCAGCTTCCGGAGCCGCCTGCATTGATATAAAGAACCTTCTCCTCGCGCATGCACGCAAGCAGCCTTCCGGCAGTCAGCGCAGCGGCGCTGACGCCGCTGCCTCCTGTGCCTGCACGAAAACGCCACACTCTCATTTCCGTGTCTCTTTTCTTCTGAAAACATACACCATTGTTTTCTTCGAAAATTTCTATGACCCGCTTAAAAAGCTGTGAAGTAGGAGAATATTTGCTAAAAATTCTGTCATTTTCCCTAAACTCTTCTCTGCAATCCGCCTTAAATTTTCCCTCAAGCAGCAGATACTTCGGACGATATTCCCGCACGGACTCGCGGTCCGTAAGCACGACATCATATTGCTCGAATTCCTGCGTGTCCACATAGGGATAATAGCGGTTTCGCGTCAGGATCCCGATATCCAGCCCACTCGACTGCTTCGCCAGCCCTCTCATTAAATCCTGCGCATATTTTGCATTTTTTACATCAATCCCAATTCTCAAAATTTTCATCTTTTACCATTTATTCCTTTCGATTGCATTTTAACCCTTTTGTAATAATTTGTCAACATATTTTACAAAATTTTGCAAGTATTTTTTTCTATTATTTGCATTTTGCTATCAATTCGCGCAGTTTTTTCAACGCATCGGACAGGCTTCCCAGGCTGTCAATCAAGCCCATTTCAACCGCTTCCGCACCGAAGAGCAGCGTTCCGACATCATTTGCCATATTGCTCGTGCAGTTCATCTTCTCTTCGATTTCGTGCCTGCCCGCCCGCGAATGCTCGACGATAAAGTCCACGACCCTTTCCTGCGTTTTCTTCATATACTCAAAAGTCGGCTCCGCGGTAATCAGCGTGCCGCTGGTGCGAATCGGGTGCAGCGTCATCGTCGCAGATTTTGCGACAAACGAATAATCCGACGAAACTGCCAGCGGGATTCCGATGCTGTGGCCGCCGCCGATTACGAGCGAAACCGTCGGCTTGGAAATTCCTGCAACCAGCTCCGAAAGCGCAAGACCCGCCTCCACATCGCCGCCCACCGTATTCAAAACAAGTAATAGCCCCTTAATCTCGGGGTTTTCCTCCACCGCAATCATCTCGGGAATCAGATGCTCATACTTCGTCGTCTTCGTGTCCTGCGGCAGAACCGAATGCCCTTCAATGCTTCCGATAATATTGATATACTGGATGTCGCTTTTGAAATTGCTGCCTGTGCTCAGAAGTCCCAGCTCCTTGATTAAATCCGCTGCCTCCGAAGCGTTGGTGTCTTTTTCGCCATTCTTGTCCTTTTCTTTTTCATCACTCATATTCCATAACCTTCTTTCGTAAAATTTATTATCTTTTATTATTCGCCGCGGGAGGAAAAAATATGCTTTTGAGTGAGATTGGTGATAAGGAAATCGTTGATATTTCAAAGGGAAGTATGCATGGCAGGCTTTGGGATGCCGAAATCGTTTTCGACGAGAAAACCGGAAAAATCCACACGCTCGCCGTCCCTGACTTTCAAAGCAGACACGGAAAATTCAAAGAAGATTTGCAGCTTCCGTGGTCTTCGATTATAATAGTGGGAGAAGATATGATTATTTTCAAATCCCGCTAAGACAAAAAGGATGTCGGACAGATGAAGATTTTTTCGAGCAAATCAGAAAAAAAGAAAAAAATAATTTTGCCTGTCGTTTTTGCTGTGCTCGTACTTATTACTGCAGCAGCACTTTTGCATATTTCAGGAGGTTTTCCTTCGAAGCCGCAGACTCCTGAAAACTTTACGCCTGCTTCGCAGCGCTTCTTTCTGCCTGCAGAAAATGAAAATGGTCAGACGGTGTACTATATGGCGGAAATCGTGTACCCGAAGGATTATGACGGCAAAATGCCTCTGATTGCTGTCGGTCACGGTTTTAAGGGAAGTCTGAACAGCGGAGGGGCTGCCGAGCTTTCGGAAAGGCTTGCCTGCACAGGCTATGCGGCAGTCCGCATGGACTTTAACCCACGTACGCAGCCGAAGAAAAATGCCGAAAAAACAGGCTTTTATGACCTTACTTCCATGAAGGATACGATGATTTGCGCAATTCGCTATGCGTGTGAAAATTTTGAAATCAACGAAAATCGCATCGGACTTTATGCCCGCAGCATGGGCGGACGCGTGGTTATGACGATGGCAAATGAAAGTTACGGCGGTTTTGATTACAAAGCCCTCGCTATGGTTGCCCCCGCAGGAAATGAAACGGCAATGATTCACTATGCAGGCGGCCGGAAGAAGTGGGATGAAATGAAGCAGAAAGCTCACTCGAAAGGCTATGTCGAGTATCAAGGGCTGAAACTTACCGAGGACTGGTTCAAAGAATTCGAGGAATATAACCCTTGCAATTACGGCTCTAAATTCGGAGATAAGCCCGTGCTTGTCATCTGCAATACCCTCGACTATGTCGTAACCGAGAATACCAGCCTCGAATGCGCGCACGCATATAAAAACAGCCGCGTAATCACGGTCACGACCGAAAATTACCACGGCTACGAGATGAGCTATAAAGAATCCGATCTCAAAGACTATCTGATGAACGAAATCGTTGATTTTTTTAAAAAAGAACTATAGATTTGCGGAAAGGGCACTGACTTATGCGTCGGTGCCCTTTTCTCCGTTTGTATATGCGTTGATGAATTTTGCTTTTCGTTTTGAATACATAATCATTTGGCTCGAGTAAATACCGCGGTATCCCGACATCATGTAGCTGATGCAGCAGGCGACGGCAAAATACAGCATTCCCTCGGCTCCGAAGATTTCAATCGACAGGAATACTGATGAAATCGGGCAGTTTGTGACCCCGCAGAAAACGCTGACAAGACCGACTGCCGCACCGAATCCTGCCGGAAGACCTATGAGTGGTGCGATTACACATCCAAAGGCTGCTCCGACGAAAAACGAAGGAACGATTTCCCCGCCTTTAAAGCCCGCTGCCAGCGTCACCGATGTAAAAACGAGCTTGAGCAGAAATGCAAGCGGCTCTGCCTTTCCCTCTTCAATCGCTGCCGCAATCACTCCCATGCCGACGCCGTTGTAGTCGTTCGTGCCGCAAAGGTAAGTCAGTGCGATGATTATGCCTGCGCCCGCGAGCACGCGCATCCAGGCGTTTGGCAGGATTTTTCGCATTCCTTTTTCAGCACCATGCATCATCATGCAGAAAAGAATGGATACGAGCGCACACAAAGTTCCAAGAAATCCGACCTGAAAGAAAGCCAGCGCCGATGTTTCGGGAACTTCAACCGCAAAGCGAACCGGCTGCACGCCCAGCGCTCCTGCCAGAAGATAGGCTGAAAGCGATGCAATCAGGCACGGAACAAGTGCCACATGATATAAAATCCCGATGCTGATTACCATAACAGCGAATACCGCCGCTGCAAGCGGCGTTCCAAACAGCGCGGAAAAGAACGCCGCCATTCCGGCCAAAGTTGCAATCCTTAAATCGCTGTCATCCAAATGCAGTCCGCGTCCGATCCACTGACCGATTGTGCCGCCCATTTGAAGAGCCGCACCTTCTCTTCCCGCGCTCCCTCCGCACAGCTGCGTCAGCACGGTTGCGAAAAAAATCGCCGGCAGCAGCAAGACGGAGAGCCTTTTTCCTTTGTGCACCGCACGGATTACATGGTTGGTGTTCAGACCTTCGGTTTTCGTCATTTTGTAGAAGCCTACAATCAAAAGTCCGGCAATCGGAAGCAGCCACAGCAGCCACGGGTGGGCACCGCGCATTTCTTCCGCCATGTCAATGCTGTGGTGAAAGATTGCGCCGATGAGTCCGCCTGCGCCGCCGATCAGCGAGGCAATCACCAGCCATTTTAAAAATGTTTCGATGTAAAGTCTCCATTCGCGAAAGGTGGAGACAAAAAATTCTTTGTTCATTCTCATTTCAGTTTCGATAAGTTACTCCAATTTGAATTATACCCCATTAAAGACATAATTTTTGTGGAAGGAATGGTATGCAAATGCTTTTGCAGTTTAGCAAACATTGTTTGTATGGATGATATAAAATCATTTAGCTCTGATTTTCTCAAAAGTAATGCAAACATAATCGCAATGGCATACGCATCGTTTGTTCCACATGTATAGGAACCGTCTGCTGCACGAACAATTCCAAGAGCGGAAAAGTTTTTAATACTTTTGGTGTGGATGCGCTCTTTAAATCGAATATCAAAGAAACGCTCGTCGTGGGCGCATTTATTTCGAGCAAGCGCAAGCATATGCATAAACTTTGCAAGTTCCTCCGGATGCAGATTGAATTGTTTTGCAACTGTCGTTTTGTCTGCTGGTTTCATGTTTTTATAGAAGTTTTCAATCTTTCCAAAAGTAAGTACATTTACAAGAACCCAAAGTGGAATATATCCATGCTCTGTCATATAATGTGTGACTACTTGATGGTGCTTACTCATCTGACGGGCAATTTCCTGTTGTATATCTCCGATAAGCTTTACTGCGGAGGATATATTTTTTTCAGAGGAATTATCAAAATTTTCTATTTTGAGATAGTTATCATGTCCATATTTAGCTGAAAATTCATGCGCGATCACCGTTTTCAATGTATTTTCGATTTTTAGAAGGTATTTAAGATAGATATTTCTAAGTTCCCTATCAAAATTATATAAAGCATAAACCTCATCAAAAGTAGTTCCTGCCTTATATACTTCATCCGTAGTTGGTGTAGCTTTTGCAGCGAGGAAGAGTTCCTTATATCCATTGACAACATTGTAATAATTTTCATGTTCGAGAATGCGTATTACCCGAGACCCTTGCGAGCCTTTTCCAATGTTCATACCTCTGGCACGCAAGATATTTAGCTGCTGCCGATACGATTTATACGATTTATCTGCCATAATACCTCCTATGTATAAAAAAGCCCCCGGACCCGAAGGACACCGGAGGACAAACTGGCAAGTTCTTGTATAAATATTGTACCACACATAGGTAAAATGTCAACAACATTTTACCGGCTCTAGTGGAAATACCAAACAAGCATATGCCTATTTTTAGTTTATGTCCAATAAGAAAAAACTATAACAGCGTTTTCTTTCAAATCTCGTTTTTCCACTCGACTTTCCCCTTTTCATGCACTATAATATAGGTAGCACAGCAATACGCATGAACGGAGGTTTTACAATGATTTTCTTTAGAAGTGACTATAGCCTTGGCGGACATCCGAAAATTATGGACGCGCTGATGGCTGCTAATATGGAACATACTGACGGGTACGGCGATGACCGTTTCTCATACGAAACAGCAGACATGATTCGTGAAATGATCGGACAGCCGGATGCACAGGTTCACTTTATGACAGGCGGCACCCCTACCAACACCATTACAATCGCTGCAGCACTCAGACCGTATGAAGGGGTTATTTCCGCGGATGCAGGACATATTTTTGTGCATGAAACAGGTTCTGTAGAGGCAACCGGTCACAGAGTTTTCGCAGTTCCGACCGAGGACGGCAAGCTCCGCCCTGCCGACATTGAAAAGGTTCTGCTTCACCATGAAGACGAGCACACCGTAATTCCGAAGATGGTATATATCACTCACCCGACTGAAAACGGCGGATTGTATACGAAGGCTGAATTCAAAGCCCTCAGCGACTGCTGCAAAAAGCACGGGCTTTTATTCTACATGGATGGTGCGCGTTTAGGTACAGCACTCACATGGCCGACAAACGACCTCAGCCTCAAGGAAATTGCTGAGATGACAGACGCATTCTACATCGGCGGAACCAAGGTAGGCGCACTGTTCGGCGAAGCATTGGTAGTCATGAACGACGCAATCAATGACCACTTCAGATATATGGTAAAAAGAGCCTGTGCTCTCTTTGCGAAGGGCAAATTGATTTCCATTCAGATGCGTGCGCTTTTGGAGGGCGGTGAAGATTCCCTCTACTATCAGATTGGACGCCACGAAAACGAACTTGCCATTAAGCTGGCAGAAGGCGTAGTCGCAGCGGGCTACAAGCTCTGGCTCCCGCATCAGACCAATCAGGTATTCGTAATCATGTCAAACGAGAAAATTGCAGAACTCGAAAAAGACTTCTTCTTCTACACATGGTGTCCTTATGACGAAAACAATTCCGTTATCCGTCTTGTTATCGGATGGGGCTCCACCGAAGATGATGTAAATGCGCTGCTTGCAGCGATTTAAGTGTTCTCGGATTCAAAACTGATTTAAGGTAAAATAAAAGTTGGATTTTTTGAGGATGATCTCAAAAGTCCAACTTTTTTTCTTTTGATTTAAAGAAATATCAAAACTCCAACAGCCAATCTGCTACATCAATGATCTTAATGCCCTCATATTGATATTCGGGATTTCTTGTTCGCGCTATTACCATCTTAGGATAAGCATCCTTTATTTTAAGTAAAGGCTCCACCTCTCGTTTAAAGGT
>CABQMM010000002.1 GCA_902465215.1 uncultured Bacillota bacterium | reverse complement strand
GCACGCAAAAAGACCTCTCCTGCTCAGCTAAATGCCAAACAAAAGAAGCCTTGATTTTCTATAATCTTTGATTTTATTGCACGCAAAAAATACCGAACTATAGGGTTGGTTGGTTGGTTGGTTGGTTGGTTGGTTGGTTGCAAGAATTGTGCCAATTATTTACATTTTTGTAGCCATTTACCATACTTGCGTACATTTCCTTTCCAAAACTTACATCCCTATCTTACCGCAATCCGAGGTGATTGTAAAGTGTGATTTTTGGGTTTAATGGGAGAATTTTTACGCGAAGGGCTGATCGACTCTCGCGTGTCGAATTTTGTCGGAATCCGTCGGAATTTTCTTGCAGGTAAATTCCAGTATATTGCTTGTATTTATTTCCATGTTATGCTATTATTGTCTTACAGAATCTGTAATATCAGGAGGAAACTACATGAAGCAAACAGCTAAGAAAACGAAGAATAAAAAACAGAAGACCAAAAAGGCAGCCACAAAAGCGAAACAGTCAGACGAACTTCGCATGGGAGAAGCACCGCGCCGCAACCACAAAGATTCGACCTTCTGCCTGCTCTTTTCCGAGCCGAAGAGAGCGATTGAACTCTATAACGCCATCACAGGTGAAAATCTGCCGCCCGATACCGAGCTGACCTACACCACCCTCGAAAATGCCCTCTATGTCGATCGAAATAATGACCTCGGCTTCGTCATTCAAAAGCGTCATTTTCCTGCCCCGGAGTTCTATTTATTCTATGTCGGAACCGAAAAGTGGAGCACGAAAACTTTGAAACTTTCCGATAGCTTTTTAGTACCACCAAAAGAAAATTCCATCGAACTGGTTGTAAATTTCATTAACTTAAACTATAATAAAGACAATGAAATTTCTGCGAAAACACAGCCGGGAGGTGACGGGAATGCTTTTCAATGAAATTACGGTAGAAGAATTTGCGGAGATTCGCGCGCGCGAAGCCTACGAGGACGGCGAAAAGGCAGGCTACTATGAGGGTGAGGCTGCCGGCGCCGCGCAGAAACAGCGTGAAATTGCGAAAAACATGAAGGAGAAAAACATCCCGAATGCTGATATCGCAGAAATAACCGGGCTTTCTGCTGAAGAAATTGAAAAATTGTAGATATTGTTTTTATTGCACAGCAGGAGCCGGACAACCGACTCCTGCTGTATTTATGTTTCGATTTTTTCAAATGCCTTAAAAATGATTTCTTCCATACGCTGCTTTGCAGCCGCGCCGTCGTCACCGCCGGCTTGCGCCGATAGGTGCCAAAAACCTATCAGAGCCTCAAATGCCGTGGCGTACTTATAGTCCATAGCGTCTGCATTCTTCGGTTTCGATGCGGTTTTGTGGTTGCGGGCGCGTCTGACAAGTGCCGCTTCCTCATCGCCGAGGAAACCTTCGTTTAGCATCGCCTTTACCGCTTTCGCCTGCCCATCCGCGCGGACATAACGAATCGCTCGTTTATGAAGCGCATCCACATGTGCGCCGAAATTTTTGTCCATGCCCCTGAGATCCTGTCCCAGCACATGTTCTCTTACATATATTTCATAAACGGCGTCGCCTATATAGGCGAGCGCCGTCGTATTGATCTCCTTAGGATTCAGTTGCTTCATCTTCTGTTTTCCTCTGTTTTGTCTCCTTCTGTGAAAATCCAAAGATAAACACAATTGCGCTTACAGCCATAAGCATCGGGTAGAAGGTATACGGAATAATCGCGTAGGTCGTAATGCCCGCCGCTGCAGCCGCGTAAAGCATCTGTGCGCCGTAAGGAATGAGTCCTTGTGCAACCGAGGCGAAAATGTCGAGGAGCGACGCCGTTCTCCTCGGGTCGATGTCATATTCCAGGCTGATTTCTTTTGCAATCGGTCCCGCAAGTACGATTGCAATCGTGTTGTTGGCGGTCGAAAGATCCACACCTGCAACTAAAGCTGCAATGCTGAGCTGTGCGCCTTTTTTGCTCTTTGTGTTTTTGTGAATGAAGTGCAGTACCGCGTCGATTCCGCCATATTCCTTGACAAGTGCACCAATAGCTGCAACCGTAATCGTAATCGCCGTAATATCATACATTGACATAACGCCCGTCCCGATGCTTGTAAAAATCTCGTTCGTTGCCATCGCACCTGTAGCAACACCTGCAATCACGGAAGCAAGCGTTCCGAAAATAAGAACAACGAAAACATTAATTCCTGCAAGCGCGCCAATCAGGACAAGCAGATACGGAAGCACCTGCCATATGTTATATTCTCCGAGTTCCAGCTCAGAAGAACCGTGCATTGTCATAATATAATATATGAGTGCCGTTACAATCGCTGCCGGAAGAACGATTTTAAAATTCATTTTAAACTTATCGCTCATTTCGCAGCCCTGCGTTCTTACAGCGGCAATCGTCGTATCGGAAATCATCGAAAGATTATCGCCGAACATCGCACCGGATACAACCGCACTAAGGCAGAGCGGCATTACAAATCCCGTGGCATTGCTTACGCCGACAGCAATCGGTGCGAGCGCAACGATAGTTCCCACCGATGTACCCATGGATAAGGAGATAAAGCATCCGATCAAGAACAGTCCCACAACCGCAAACTGGCTCGGAATCAAGGAAAGCCCCAGATATACCGTGCTGTCCGCGCCGCCGGCCGCGGTTACCGCACCGCTGAACGCGCCTGCGGTTAAAAAGATGAAACACATCGTCACAACATTATCGTCGCCGATGCCCTTGGTGCAGACCGAGATTTTATCTTGAAATTTGAGTTTCGGGTTCTGGCAGAACGCCACTGCAAGTGCAATCATAAATGCAACAATCGTCGGCATTGCGTAAAAGTCATTTGCAATGATTCCGCTTCCTATGAAAATCACAAGAAAAACGGCTATCGGCAAAAGTGCTTTCGCGTTTCCCTTATTCTCCTGTGCAATTCGTGCTTTGATTTCTGTATTATCCAATGCGTGTTCCTCTTAACTTTCTTTTTTATTCTTTTATAATCTGTACGCCCTGCGGTGTGTCCTTGAGGATGAGTCCGCGAGCCTTGAGCATATCTCTTATTTCATCGGCTCTTGCGAAGTTTTTCTCTTTTCTTGCCTGCTGTCTTTCTTCGATAAGTGCCGCAAGTTCATCGTCGATTTCAACCTTTTCTTCTACATCCTGCTGCAGAAGCCCAAGTACAGTCGCAAGCTCCATGAGAGTTGCCAGCGATTTTTCTGCAAATTCTTTGCTTGCTCCATCCTTTACAGCCGTGTTGATTGCCGTTACAAGCTCAAACACCGCCGAAATGGCGTCTGCCGTGTTCAGGTCGTCATCCATCGCTTTGATGAATTCCTGTCTGTATTTATCATATCCTGCAAGCTTTTCCTTTTCTTCGTCCGTCATGCTGCCGCTTCCGGTTTCAATCAGGTGGTTGAGGTTTGACTTTGCGTTTCTCAGACGCGTCATCGCATTCCTCGACTGCTCCAGAATTTCAGAGTTAAAGTCAATCGGACCTCTGTACTGACCGCTCAAAATGAGGAATCTCAAAACTTCGCCGTCATAGTGCTGAAGCAGATCGCGAACAGTCTTAAAGTTTCCGAGCGACTTCGACATCTTCGTGCCGTCGATATTGATATATCCGTTATGCATCCAGTAATGCGAAAATTCACATCCGTTATGCGCTTCGGACTGTGCGATTTCGTTTTCGTGGTGCGGGAACTGAAGGTCTTCGCCGCCTGCGTGAATATCGATTGTCGAGCCGAGGTATTTCTTCGCCATCGCGGAACATTCGATATGCCAGCCCGGTCTTCCCATTCCCCACGGTGATTCCCATGCGATTTCGGAATCTTCCTTGCGGGCTTTCCAAAGTGCGAAATCAAGTGGATCTTCCTTCTTCATGTCGTCCGCACTTCTGGTTCTTTCGCTTGCACCCTGAATAAGCTCGTCGATGTTCTTACCGGAGAGCTTGCCGTAGCCGTCGAATTTGCGGGTTCTGTAATATACATCGCCCTGTGATTCATAGGCATATCCCTTGTCAATCAAATCCTGAACGAATTTGATGATATCGTCCATGGTTTCCGATACCTTCGGATGCACATTCGCCTTCTTTACATTGAGCGCTGCTGCGTCCTTATAGTATTCTTCGATATATTTTTCTGAGATTTCGGGCGCCGTTACGCCTTCTTCCTTTGCTCTGTTGATAATCTTGTCATCTACATCGGTGAAGTTCTGAACGAATTTCACCTTGTAACCGCGGTATTCCAGATATTTTCTGAGCGTGTCAAAAACAACGAAAGGTCTTGCGTTTCCAATGTGGAAATAGTTGTATACGGTCGGTCCGCAGACATACATCTTAACCTTTCCCTCTTCAATCGGCACGAACTCCTCTTTTTTTCTTGTAAGCGTATTATAAATTTTCATCTTCGCTTCCCTCTTTCTCTTGGTTCTTCTCGTTTTTTTCACGAATGACATTCATCAGTGTTTCTTCTAAATTTAATGAGCCTGCACAGTCAATACAGCCGGCTTCAATCTTGTGTTCCGTCTGCAGGATTTTTTCGAGTTCCATGACACGTTTACGCAGACATTCGATTTCCACAGCAATCGGATCCGGTAAATCAACCTGGTTGAGATCCTGCGTTGTGCTCATTCCGTTTCTCTTGACGATGGTTCCCGGTATGCCGACAACCGTGCAGTTAGGAGGTACCTCTTTCAAAACAACCGAGCCTGCACCGATTTTTACATCGTCACCGACTTTAAACGGCCCCAGCACCTTCGCACCGGAACTTACCACGACGCGGTTTCCGATGGTCGGATGTCTTTTCCCCGTATCTTTTCCGGTACCTCCAAGCGTTACTCCCTGATAAATCGTAACATCATCGCCGACTTCGGCAGTCTCGCCTATTATGACAGCCATGCCGTGGTCGATAAAGCATCTTCTTCCTATCTTGGCACCCGGATGAATTTCAATTCCCGTAAAAAATCTGGTTAGCTGCGATATCACTCTCGCCAGGAATGGGCAGTGATGTTTGTACAGCCAATTGCGCCGGTCTGTGCCATATAGGGCCCAGATTCCCGGATAGCAAATCAGAACCTCCAGCCCGTTGCGCGCTGCAGGGTCCTTTTCAACTATATTTCTGATGTCTTCGCCGACTTCTCTAAAAAAGGCCATTGTTTTTTATTCCTCCACTATCGTTATTGTCTTAATTTCTTGCTTATCAAGTGGACAATCACTCCAGTTTCTCTTTGCATTTACAATTTTGTCGGCAGCTTCCATGCCTTCTGTAACTTTACCAAATGCCGCGTACTGACCGTCAAGGTGCGGAGCGTCCGCAACCATAACGAAGAACTGTGAACCTGCGGAATTCGGGTCCATTGCTCTTGCCATCGAAAGCACGCCTCTCGTGTGCTTCAGGTCGTTCTTTACGCCGTTTGCAGCGAATTCGCCTTTAATGGAATATCCCGGACCGCCTGTTCCGTTTCCGAGCGGGCATCCGCCCTGAATCATAAAGCCGGGAATAACCCTGTGGAAAGTCAGGTGATCATAGAAATGATCCTTTACTAAATTTTCAAAATTTTCTACCGTAATCGGCGCGATTTCCGGGTAGAGTTCTCCCTTCATCACATCGCCGTTCATCATCTCAATTACAAATTTTTTCATTTTGCCATTACTCCTTATATAATCTCTGCCTGTATTTATTTAACCATGAAATTTCTTCCGGTTTTTTCTGCATTCACAATTGCAATCGCGTCTTCAATCGCTTCTTCTACGCTTTTTTCGCTTCTGTCCGTATCGCGTCTGAGCTTGTATTCTACAACGCCTTCGCCTGCACGTTTTCCGACCGTAATGCGAACCGGAATTCCGATTAAGTCAGCATCTTTGAACTTTACGCCCGGGCGTTCGTCTCTGTCATCCCATAAAACTTCGACGCCTGCCTTCAAAAGTTCGTCATAAATTTTCTGGCTGACTGCATCCTGCTGCTCATCTCCCGGCTTTACTTCTGTGATAATCACATGATACGGAGCTACCGACATCGGCCAGATAATACCATTGTCATCGTGATTTTCCGGCATATCGATAATTGCCTGGAAGGTACGGGAAACACCGATTCCGTAACACCCCATCCAAATCGGTTTATCCTGCTGGTTTTCGTCTTTATAGTAAGCCTTCATCGGTTCCGAATACTTCGTTCCGAGCTTGAAAATCTGTCCGACTTCCACGCCTCTTGCGTGACGCACCGGCGCTCCGCAAATCGGGCATTCGTCGCCTTCCTTCAAAGTCTTAAGGTCAACAACAAGGTCTCCCTCATAATCACGGCCGTAGTTCATATTGATATAGTGATGATCCGTTTCACACGCTCCGGCACATAAATTTTTCAGACCCGGAAGCTCGCTGTCTACAACGATTTTGCAGTCGTGCAGGCGCATTGGGCCGGTAAATCCGCCAACGCAACCGGTTGCCTTGGACATCTTTTCTTCGTCTGCAAATTCAATCGAATACTCCGTTATATTCAAAGCATTCACCAGCTTCGTCATGTTCAATTCCCTGTCTCCACGGATGAAAGCAGCCACATAGCCGTTTTCCTTTCCATCCTCGTCATAGGTAACGAAAAGCAATGCTTTTATTGTCTGTTTCTTGTCGAGTTTCAGGAAATCCGCCACCTCGTCGATGGTTTTGGTTCCCGGTGTATGCACTTTTTCCAGAGGCAGCATTTCCACATCGTCCTGAGGCGCAGCGTCCACACAGGAAGCCTTTTCTACAGTCGCCGCCAAATCGCAGCAGTCACAGTATACGATTTCTGATTCGCCGTATTCACAAAGTGCCGTAAATTCGTGTGAGTTGGAGCCGCCGATAGCACCTGTATCCGCTTCTACCGGACGGAAATTCAGCCCGCAGCGCAGGAAAGAATTCGTATAAGCTTCAAACATCTTATTATAGCTTACATCCAGTCCTTCCGGGTCCTTATCAAAGGAATAATTGTCCTTCATGATGAAAACGCGGGAACGCATCATGCCGAATCTCGGACGGGCTTCATCTCTGAATTTATCCGTGAACTGATAGAGCATTCTCGGAAGCTGTCTGTAAGAGGAAATATCATTCTTTACGACATCCGTAAAAACCTCCTCTGCTGTAGGTCCGAGGCAAAAATCTCTTCCGCCTCTGTCTTTCAAACGAAACATCTCCGGTCCGTAAGCGCCCCATCTGCCTGATTCCTGCCAAAGCTCTCCCGGCTGAAGGATCTGTGAGTACATTTCCTCTGCCCCCTGTGCATCCATTTCTTCTCTTACAATCTGCTCGATTTTGCGGATTGAACGCCAGCCCATCGGCATATAGCTGTATATGCCTGCAACCGTTTTTTTAATCATACCGGCGCGGAGCAAAAGAATATGGCTCGGTATTTCTGCTTCGTTAGGCACTTCTCTGAGTGTGCGGAAGTGCATCTGTGATAATTTCATTTTCGTGTCACCTCTGTATTTTAATTTCTATATAGTACGCAAACCGCCTCTGCGGCAATTCCCTCTTCACGTCCGACGAATCCGAGTTTTTCGGTCGTCGTGCCTTTTATGTTTATCTTATTCTCTTCTACCTTCAAAGTTTCCGCAATCGTCTTTCGCATCTGCGGAATATAGGAAGCAATCCTCGGTTTCTGCGCGATTATCGTAATGTCGGCATTTCCGAGGAAAAATCCTTCCTTCTCCAGCATTTCCCTGACTTCTTCCAAAAGCTGCAGGCTGCTGATTCCTTTATATCTCTCGTCCGTATCCGGAAAATGTTTTCCGATGTCACCCAAAGCGGCAGCTCCCAGCAAAGCGTCCATCAAAGCGTGGAGCGCCACATCCGCATCCGAATGTCCAAGCAGGCCTCTGTCATGCGGTATTTCTACCCCGCAAAGAAAAAGCGGTCTGTCCTCGACCAGCCTGTGCACATCATAGCCCGAACCAATCCGCATCTCCGTCTTCAGGTCCTCCTTCGTCGTAATCTTATAGTTCGCGTAATCGCCTTCGACTATGGTAATACTTATACCCAGCCTTTCGACAATTGACGCATCATCGGTCCCTAAAAAACCGTCCTCATAAGCTTTTTTATATGCTCTGCGCAAAATTTCCGCAGAAAATCCCTGCGGTGTCTGCACGCTGCACAAACTTCCTCGCTGCAGTGTAACCGATTCCGTTAAATCCAAGCTTTCCGAAAAAGCCTGTCGTATATCGCTGCACCCTTCAGGAAGTGTCACCTGTCTGACCGTATCTTTCAGCGGAACTGCCGGAATCGCAGCGCCGTTCTGCGCCGCAGCGGCCGTCACAGCGTCAATCACGCGCCTGCTTGCAAACGGTCTTGCGGCATCATGAATCAGCACAATCGCATCCTCATCTTCGCCATCCGGAAAGTTGTCTATGCAGTCAAGTCCCGCGCGCACGGAATCTTGCCGTTCGCAACCTCCCGGAACAACCCTTGCGACTTTTGAAAACGGGCGGCACAGAGCTTCGGCAAGCTCCGTAAATTCCGCATCTGTCACAACGATAATTTCGTCTATCTGCGGATTTTCCTGAAAAGCTTTTATGCTCTTTTCCAGTATCGTCTCCCCATCAATCTTCAAAAATTGCTTCGGCAATTCGCTGCCGAGCCGCGTTCCACGCCCGGCAGCCGCTATAATTGCAATTACTTTATTTTCTTTATACATTTTACTTCGTTTTTCCGAATATCATTCGTCCTGCCGCTGTCTGCAGTACGCTGGTCACCACGATTTCAACCGTTTGCCCGATTAAGCGGCGTCCATCTTCAACTACAATCATCGTTCCGTCATCCAGATATGCGATTGCCTGACTTCTGTCCTTACCCTGTTTAATCAGAGTCACTGTCATCGATTCTCCCGGAATTACCATCGGCTTGAGTGCATTCGCCAGCTCATTGATATTCAGCACTGCTACGCCTTTAATCACAGCAACCTTATTGAGGTTAAAGTCGTTGGTCACAACCTTTCCCTTCATAATCTGCGCCAGTTTCAGCAGCTTTACATCAACTTCCGGAATTTCCTTCAATGCCTTTTCAGAATCTGTATTGTAAATTTCAATTCCGTATTCCGTCTGAATTTTATTCAAAATATCCAGTCCTCTGCGTCCTCTGTTTCTCTTGAGCCCGTCTGACGAGTCGGCAATGTGCCTGAGCTCAACTAAAACGAATTCAGGAATCACAATCGGTCCTTCTAAAAATCCGGTTTTCATAATCTCCAAGATTCTTCCGTCGATAATCACACTCGTATCTAAAATCTTCGGAACGCGGGCACTCTTTTTATCCTTGGCGTTATAACCGTATCCGTTTTCTTCTGTCGCCTTTGCCTGCACCACATTTTTGCGGCCCATCGTCATTGCAATCAGCTCGGAAATCTTTTTACTTCCAACAACCGCTCCCAAAAATCCGAGCAATGTGTATATGGAAATTGTGATTGTCAGATAGAGCGATTTCTGGCTGATAACGGTCTGATAAATCTGTGTTAATAAAAACGCAATAATCAGTCCGATAATCAGTCCCACCGTACCGCCGACTAAATCGTTGGGCGCTACGCTTTGCAAATCGTTTCCGATATTGTCTGCAACCTTTCGGCTTTGTCTGGTAAGAACCGGCGCGATACGATAAAAAATAATTCCAAAAATAATAACGAAAAACGCCGCAAACCAAGTTTCTTCTGTCGATGTCAGCGCAAAATTTTGCCCCGTGCTATCGGTCTGAATCATCAGGTATCGGCACAGCACAAAAAATTCGTATCCTACAAGGGCTCCCAAGAGTGTGAATAAGCCTCTGAAAAGTCTCCGAAACATTTCCTTTTCCTCCTTTCTCTCATATTTACAGATATAATGTACCGCCGCAGCGTTCTTGAGCCCAATATTGTGCGAGCTTAATACTTGCCGCTTTCGGTTCTCCATGAAAGCGTCTGTCTGCTAAATTGCCTCTTCCACCATGTTTTCCGCCTTCTGCGCCTCAATTCCCATCGCCAAAATCAGTTCACTGATGAGAATTCGTTTCGCTCCGGTCAAAAGTTTTCTTTCTCCCGTCGACAGTTTCTTTTCTCTGTCATTTCTGATGAGATTTCGTACAACCTCTGCCACCTGCTCAATATCTCCGCTTTTCAGCTTGTCCATATTTTCGCGATAGCGGCGGTTCCAGTTACTATCCATCGGCGTACTGTCCTCGTGCAGCATTTGCAGCACGTGTTCCATGGTTTCCCGGTCTGAAACCCTTCTGATTCCGATACTCTCACTGGAATCAACGGGTATCATGATGTTGATGTCATTGCCCGGCAGCTTCAGAATGTAATACTTTTTTGTCTCACCAAGAATCCGCTTCTCTTCGATTTTCTGTATCACTCCTGCACCCTGCATCGGGTAAACAATTTTATCACCGACCGAAAACATGACATACTCCCTCCATTCTATATCTATATTTACCAGTATAAAAGATTAGAGGGCATTCTGTCAAGCATACAAAAAATTTATCATAATATCACAGAGTTTTTACCGTGTCAATATATAATTCTTTTAAAATGTTTGACTAAGATAAGATTTGTGTTAAAATATAGTCACAAAATTCCTAAAGGAGGATTCATGATGTATAAGATTTTAGTAGTTGACGACGAACCAAAAATTCGCGAAGTGATAAAAGAATATGCCGAGTTCAGCGGTTATGAGGTGACCGAGGCGGAGGACGGGATGAGCGCTGTAGGACTTTGTAAACTGAATGACTATGACCTCATTATTATGGACATTATGATGCCAAAGCTGGACGGTTTTTCTGCATGCAAAGAAATCAAAAAATTCAAAGACATACCGATTATCATGCTTTCGGCAAGAGGCGAAGAATATGATAAACTCTTCGGATTTGAGCTCGGAATTGACGATTACGTGGTAAAACCTTTTAGCCCGAAAGAGTTGATGGCAAGAATCAATGCAGTGCTCTCCAGACGCAAAAGTTCAGAGCAGGCTCATCAGACCATTATGAAATTCGACGGACTTGAAATCAATATTCCTGCCAGAACCGTTACCGTAGACGGCAAAAAAGTAGACCTCACCCCGAAGGAATACGAGCTTTTGTTCTATCTGGTAAAGAACAAAAATATTGCACTTTCCAGAGACAAGCTGCTTTCCGACATCTGGGGATATGACTTTTTCGGGGATGACAGAACGATTGACACACACATTAAAAACCTGCGTAACAACCTCGGTCCTTACAGAGATTTCATCGTTACGCTCAGAGGGGTAGGTTATAAGTTTGAGTACGAAAATTAATTTCGATTCTAAAAGCATTAAATTCAGACTGTGGATTTATTTCGCAGCATTAGGCTTAGGGGTCGTGCTGCTCATATGGTTTCTTCAGATTTTTTTCCTGAATAATTACTATGAGCACATGAAAATCTCGGAAGTAAATCGAATTGCGACTTCAATCTGCCACGCCTATGAACGTCAAGATACGAATCTTACCTCAGATATACAGCAGCTTTCCGTCAGCAACGACTTTTATGTTATGATGGAGTCCAACGGACAAGTCCTGCTTTTTATGCCGGAATCGGACAGCAT
This sequence comes from uncultured Bacillota bacterium, assembly GCA_902465215.1. Classification (GTDB taxonomy): domain Bacteria; phylum Bacillota; class Clostridia; order Peptostreptococcales; family Anaerovoracaceae; genus CAG-238. The sequence goes on along the minus strand of CABQMM010000002.1, from coordinate 6,578 downwards.
TCTGCCGGTATATCAGTATAAAGATCAGCTTCCGAAACTGAAAAAAATGCTGGCAGCATCAAAATCAAACGGTGCCGTTTCTTTTAAAATCAGTTCCGGTGTGGATAAATACAGCACCTTAGCCTATGCGCGTTACCTGCGAAAAGCGGAGGATAATGAGGTCTACCTCTACATCTTCTCGCCGCTGTATCCGGTCAGCTCTACAGTGGAAATACTAAAGGATCAGTTATTCTATGTCACATTGATTACTCTCATTGGTGCTTTTTCACTGGCGATATATTTCGCGAATCGGATTTCCAAACCGATTAAAGACATCACTACGACCGCCAAAGATATGGGACGCGGCAACTATAATGTAAAATTCGTTGGCAATTCCTATTCAGAAATCAATAACCTTGCCGCCGCACTGAATACGGCAACCTATGAGCTGGGAAATGCCGATGCACGGCAAAAAGATTTGATTGCCAATGTTTCACACGACCTCAAAACGCCGCTCACCATGATTCGCTCCTATGCGGAAATGATTCGCGACCTTTCGGGCAACAACCCTGAAAAGCGGAACACACACCTGCAAGTCATTATTGACGAGAGCGAGCGTATGAGCCACCTTGTCAGCGATATGGCAACCATATCCGCGATGCAGACGAAAAAAATTGTTCTGGAAAAGACAGCTTTCGATCTTTCGGCAGTTTCCGCATCGATTTTAGCTTCCTATGACATTTATCAGGAGCAGGACGGATATGATTTCGTATTCAACGCACCGAAAGACTGCATTGTCTTTGCTGACAAAGACCGCATCGCACAGGTCATTTCCAACCTGACAACTAACGCTGTCAAATACTGCGGCGAAGATAAATACATCGCTCTTGCTATCCGAAAAATCGGTCGAAAGTATCGTTTGGAAGTATCGGATCACGGTCCGGGAATCAAGCCTGAAGAGCTTCCTCATGTTTGGGAACGCTACTACAAGACCAGCACGAACTATGTGCGTGAAACCAGCGGCACCGGTCTGGGGCTCTCCATCGTCAAGGAAATTCTTATGCTTCATAATGCCAACTACGGAGTTGAAAGCAAAGTCGGCAAAGGAAGTACGTTCTGGTTCGAGCTGGACATGGTGAAAAAAGAGCGTAAATAAACGCGCAGCATCAAGTCCAAGATTTATGGATCAGACCGAAACTTATGAGGCGAAAATGCGAATCGCTTCCTGAATATTTTTAACACCTATAATACGGCAGCCTTCCACATGGCTGCCTATTTTTTCGGCATTTCTGCGTGGCATAATCACCCGTTCATATCCAAGGCGCGCAGCCTCTCTTGCAATTTTCTCTATGTTCTGTACCGAGCGCAAATCTCCGGTCAATCCGACTTCTCCGACTGCAAGCGTGCGTTTCGAGCAGACAAGTCTTTTATAGGAAGAATAAATCGCCAGCGCAACTGCAATATCCGCACCCGTGCCTTCAGGGCGCAGACCGCCCACAACATTGACATATACATCCTGATTGATAAGCTGCAGCCCTACAATCTTTTCGAGCACTGCCAATATCATATTCAGCCTCGTATTGTCAATCCCGACAGAAGTTCTCCTTGCAAACCCGACATTGGCAGGGCTCACAAGACTCTGAATTTCAAACATCAGAGGTCTGCTTCCTTCATAAATCGCAGTTGCCACCGAGCCTTCCAGCCGCGCCTCCTTGTTTTCAAGAAAAGTCGCCGAAATATCCGTCACTTCCGCCAGCCCCTTTTCCTCCATGCGGAACGCGCCAATTTCGCTCGTCGTGCCGAAACGGTTCTTATACGCGCGCAGAACACGGAAGTCCTGATCGCGTTCGCCGCTGAAATTCAAAACACAGTCTACCAAATGCTCCACCGTTTTCGGGCCTGCAAGGTCACCGCTCTTTGTTACATGCGCTACGATAAAAATCGGTATTCCCTTCGTCTTTCCCAGCTTCATAAGCTGATTGCCGCACATTCTGACCTGTGATACGCTGCCCGGAGCCGAATCGAGCTGACTGCTGTACAAAGTCTGAATTGAGTCTATAATTAAAAAATCCGGCTTCAGATTTTCGCAGACTGTCTCTACATTTTCCATATTCGTTTCGGAAATGACATAAAGGCCGTCTGGAAGCGCCGGGCAGACACGGTCAGCACGCATCTTAATCTGCTCTTCTGATTCCTCACCGGAAACATAAAGCACGGTCTTACCCTGAAGTGCAATGTTTGCCGATGTCTGAATAATGATTGTGGACTTACCGATGCCGGGCTCACCCGAAATGAGCACCAATGAGCCTTTCACAAGTCCGCCGCCGAGCACACGGTTCAGTTCTCCGATTCCGGTATCAATACGTTCATATTCGCTGCTCCCCACTGCAGACAGTCTGGACGCCTTCGCAGTGCCTGCAGGACTGCTGCTTCTGCGTCTCACATCGTTTTCCTCTGTGGGCAGGACTTTCTCCTCTACAAACGAATTCCATGCGCCACAGATGCATTTTCCCATCCACTGCGTGCTTTCATATCCACATTCCTGACAGACAAACACCGTCTTTCCTTTTTTCGCCATCTTCTTTCCTCTCAACTCTCTGTCGGCTCTCTTTATCGCACATGCCCTTCTTGGCACGCGCTTTCAAGAACATTTGTTCTATTTCAATTATATAACAAAACCCCTGCTTTGTCTACAGGGGCTTTGAAAAAATCGTTTTGAATTTTTATTTTGCTTCTTCTTCAGCCTTGTGAGCTTCGATAATCTTCTGTGCGTTCATTGCAGGAACTTCTTCGTATCTTGCGAATTCCATCGTGAAGGAACCTCTTGCCTGCGTCATCGAACGAAGTGCGATTGCATAGTCGAACAATTCAGCCTGCGGAGCTTCTGCATGAAGAGTCTGACCGCCGCCAATCTGCGGATCCATACCCATTACAGCACCTCTTCTTGTAGGAAGATCTCCCATAACAGCACCTACGAAATCATCCGGAACGGTAATTTCAAGTTTCATAATTGGTTCAAGTAAGCAAGGTTTTGCTTCTGCAATACCCTTCTTGAATGCCAAGGAAGCTGCAATCTTGAACGCTGCTTCGTTGGAGTCTACCGGATGATAGGAACCATCATATAATGTAGCCTTAACGTTCTGAACCTTACATCCTGCCAGAGGGCCTCTTTCCATACATTCAAGCAGTCCTTTTTCTACTGCCGGAACATACTGCTTCGGAACGGAACCGCCGAAAAGTTCTTCAGTAAATTCAAATTCCTGCTGGGAAGGTGAGAACTTGATGTGAACATCACCGTACTGACCGGAACCGCCGGACTGTTTCTTATGCTTACCCTGTACATCGGATGTTCCCTTGATTGTTTCTCTGTAAGCAATCTTCTGCGGAACGATGTTTACGGATACGCCGTATTTATCTTTTAACTTGCCAAGCGCGATGTTGATCTGGCTTTCGCCCTGACCGCCTACCAATGTCTGGCGAGTTTCTTTATTTCTCTGTAATGTCAATGACGGGTCTTCTTCCGTCAGTCTTGCAAAACCTGTGGACAGCTTATCATCAGCACCCTTGTCTGCGGATTCGATTGCCACGAACAGCGTCGGCTGCGGGAATTCAATCGGCTTAATTGTTATCTGGTTATTCTTATCAGATAAAGTATCGCCCGTCTTCGTGTATTCAAGCTTGCCAAGTGCAACGATGTCGCCTGCAACTGCTTCCGGACAGTCACCCTTGTTCTTGCCTCTGATGAAGAATACGGAGCCGAGTTTTTCGTCCTTTTCCGCTCTGAAATTATGTAAAGTCATACCTGCCGTTACCTTACCGCTTACAACCTTTGCAAGGGAAATCTTGCCGAGGAAGGAATCCGCTAAAGTCTTGAACACGAATACAACCGGCTTAGCGGAAGCGTCAGCCTTTACGATGATTTCTTCGTCTTTATCATTAAAAGCCTTATAGCCCTCGATTGTCGGATTCGGAACGAAGTCAATGATTTCCTGAAGAACTTCCTTCACACCTTCGCCTGTAAGGGAAGAACATTTGAACACAGGAACGATGTCTCCCTGCAAAATACCTTTCGTCAGTCCTTTGCTGAACTGTTCGTCTGTGAAACCGCCTTCGTTGAAGTAAATGTCCATAAGTTCTTCGTCTACTTCTGCAATTGCTTCTGCCATAGCATCCTTGTCGTCAAGCGTAACAACGGAAGTTCCAAATTTATCCTGAAGCTGAGCGATTGTCGCATCAACGTCAATATTTTCTTTATCAATCTTGTTGATGATGAAGAACTTAGGGGAACCTAATTTCTTACAAGCATCCCATGCTTTTTCTGTACCAACCTGGATGCCGGAGGAAGCGTCTACTAAGATCGCTGCGGCTTCGACACCTCTGAGTGCGCCCTGTACTTCGCCTGCGAAGTCGAAGAATCCCGGCGTGTCAACGAAGTTGATTTTGACTTTGTTATATTCAACCGGTACTAATGTAGTGTTGATGGAATATCCTTTTTCGATTTCCATTTTGTCGTAGTCGGATACCGTTGTTCCGTCTTCAACCTTTCCTAATCTTGAAATTACTCCTGTTGCTAAAAGTGCAGCTTCAAGGAAAGTTGTCTTACCGCATCCGCCGTGTCCTAACAAAGCAACATTTCTAATCATTTCGCTTGTATAGCCTTTCATCTATTGAGACCTCCCAAATTATTATCAATCGTCAATATTATATCAAACTCATGTTCAAAATACAATACTTTTTCATGCTGCAATCACAGAATATTGGCAGATTTTATTGTTTTTACGCCTAATCTTTCATTTTTGCGACAATCACGACCGAGGAAAGGATGCATAGGCACCCCAAAAGCGTCCTAAGCGAAAAGCTTTCCTGATACACCAGTATGCCGAGAATCACGCTCGTAATCGGCTCGAAAGTACTTAGAATTGCCGTGTTCTGCGGTCCAATGCACTTCACTCCAATCTGATAGCCCAGCACTCCGATAAAGGATGCCGAAACCGCCAAGAATCCTGCAACTGCCCATGCTATCGGTGTCAGTTCGACTGTAAAATCACCTGTTGCAAGCGCCACCATGCCCATCATCACCATGCCGACAGTGTTCAGGCAGAAAATAAGTTTCACCGAATCCATGTCTTTGAGACTGCTCTCGCGCAGATAGATGGTATAAAACGCATATGTCATGCCCGATGCGAAAGCAAGTGCCATGCCCGGCAGGCTTACCGAGCCGTCCGCGTTATAAAAAAACAAAATTCCTCCAAAGGACAGCACAACCGCAAGCACCTTCATTTTTTTGATTTTTTCACGCAGGAAAATCACACACCCTAAAATCGTGAAAACCGGGTAAGTAAAATGAATCGTGGTTGCCATTCCAAGTGGTATGTAATTGTAGGATGAAAACAGAATCAGAGTCGTCCCGCCGTAGCCCAGCACGGTAATCAGGATGATGTCTCGAAGCTGCGTTTTCGTAATTCCCATCGGGATTTTTTTGCATTTCAAGTAAAGGTAAAGCGCCGGCAAAGATAGCGCAAAACGATAAAAAGCAGCGGCAAGGGTATTTCCTCCGCCGCTGCACACTACTTTTACCATCAAGGGAATAAACCCGAAGAAAGTTGCCGACACCACGGTTGCCAAAAAGCCTTTCGTCCGCGTGTTCACTCTATCCACCTCTGTTCGATTTCTTTGCGAAGTGCGCAAAACATGTCGTAAAAACGTTCTTTTGCATCCGCAACAATATCATAAGCAATGCTCTCATTATATGCGTGAGCGACATTGTTTCGGTCCTTCAGTGCATCAAGCCACAGTTCCTCGTCCCGAATCATTCCTGCGGCATAAGCCGTTTTTAGAATCAGCTTTGGCGAACCTGTCGCGCTCTCACTGTAACCGTGTTCAGCAAGAACTTCTTTCATCATTTTCCACGCCTGTTCAAAACAGATTTCAAATAATCCAACAAGACCTGTAAGAATGACGCTGTCATACGGTTCTTCATATGCATAAATGTTCTTCATATTATTTAGAGCTGCACAAAAGTTTTCATATTTTTTCATATAAAACCTTACCTTCCCGTTTGATCGAATCGACAAGTTCCTCCTGTACACTCCCATCCATATTGACGATGTCAAATGAGAGAAGCGTGGAAACCTCTTCTTCAATGTCTGCCTGAAAATGTGCTATACTCCCGCCCGATACCGCCAGATCAATATCGCTAGTTTTCCTATAATCACCTCTGGCTCTTGAGCCAAAGAGAATGACTTTCTCAATATTGTTTTTCTCGGCTAGCATGAGAATCTCATCCAGAACTTGTTTTTTTATTCCGGTGTCCATAATTGTTTCTCCGCCTTCGTATATCTTTTACGAATATCTCTTAGAATTCCGCCGTCTTCGGTGTTCTCGGGAACGGAAGTACATCTCTGATGTTCTGTACGCCCGTAACATACATGATGATTCTTTCAAAGCCCAGACCATAGCCCGCATGCTTTACTCCGCCGTATTTGCGGAGGTTGCAGTACCACCAGTAATCTTCCTTATTGAGGCCCATTTCTTCCATTCTCTTTTCGAGAACCTCGAGTCTTTCTTCTCTCTGGGAGCCTCCGATGATTTCGCCGACG
>CABQMM010000001.1 GCA_902465215.1 uncultured Bacillota bacterium | reverse complement strand
CGTTTTCTTGTAATAGGTTACCTGAATGATTACCGACAGCGCTTCCAGCACATAAACCAGACCCGCAATTGCCAGCAAAAATTCCATTTTCAGCATCACAGCCCCCGCCGCAAGCATTCCGCCAAGCGCCATTGAGCCTGTATCTCCCATGAAAATCTTTGCAGGGTTCTTGTTGAACATCAGAAAGCCCAAACATCCGCCCGCAAGCGCTCCGTATATAACGGGCTCGGTTGCAAAATCGGGTGATGCGTATACCCCCAGCAGAATCATGCAGAACGCTACCAGCGCCGTAACGCCGGATGCCAACCCGTCAAGACCGTCCGTGAGGTTTACCGCATTGCTGAAGGCAATCATCACAAAGATGATAAACGGAATGTAGAAGATACCGAAGTCCAGATATACATCCACAATCGGAATCCATACGCTGCTTCCGCTCACGCCCGCAAAGCCGGACTTAAAATACGCAAACACCGCAAACAGCAGCGAAAACGTAAACTGTAAAATAATTTTCTGCTTCGGGCTAATTCCCGCATTGTTCTTTCTAATTGCTTTCTCATAATCGTCGATGAAGCCGATTAAGCCGAACAGCACCATCGTCACCAGGACTGCCGCCAGCGTCATATAATTTGCCACATCTGCCGCCAATACAAGCGTTGTAATTACCGCCGACAAAATCGTCGCGCCGATAATCGCAATTCCGCCCATGCTCGGCGTTCCGGTCTTAGAAAGATGCGACTGCGGCCCTTCCTCTCTTACAAACTGCCTGAACTGTTTCTTTTCCAGAAACGGTATGAGCATTTTGGTGAACAATGCTCCCAAAATCCATGCTGCCACCAGCGCTGTTATCGGAATCAGTAATCTATCCATTTTTTGCAACTCCTATCTCTTTTATTCTTCCAGTATCTTATTTACGATCTTTTCCATCTGCATGCCGCGCGAGGCCTTTACCAGGACAACATCCCCCGGCGCAAGCAGTCCTTCCGCCTGCTCGAAAAAGTCTTCCTTTTCCGCGAAATACAGGATGTGCTCTGCCTTCATATGTTCCGCAGCGCCTTCCGCATAGCCCTTTGCAAATTCTCCGATGCAAACAAGCAGATCCGGCTTCTTTCTGCCGGCAAACTCGCCGACCTCTTTATGCGCATTTTCCGTTTCCTGTCCCAGCTCGTACATATCGCCGATAATTGCGATTTTTCTTTTGCCCTCCGTCTGCATCAGTGTATTGATTGCCGACATTACGGATGCCGGACAGGCATTATAAGTATCGTCGATGACCTTTATTCCGTTCTTTTCTTTTATGTTCAGTCTTTTCTCGGTAAGCTGCGCGGCTTCAAGTCCGCAAATCGCCGTCTCAATGTCGATTCCCATCTGCTCGCCCGCCGCGATGGCAAGGCTCGCATTGACTGCATTGTGCGCACCCGGCACCGGCAGGGAAATCGTATACGCTTTATCATCCCGGTGCAAAGTGTATTTTATACCCTTATCGCCAAAATCGCAAACATCGCTGACGCGGTAGCAGTTTCCTTCTTCCGAGCCCACGGTAATCAATGTATAGTTTCCTCTCACATTTTCTTCGCAAAGCAAATCGCAGTCGCTATTTACCACCAGCGTCGAATTTTCGTCAAAGCAGGTTGTTACTTCCATCTTCGCTTTCAAGATTCCCTCACGGCTTCCCAAATTTTCAATATGGGAAATACCGATGTTGGTAATCAGTGCGATGTCCGGTTTTACGAGGTTCGCCAGTATTTCAATCTGTCCGAAATGATCCATTCCCATCTCCAAAACTGCCGCTTCGGTATCCGGCGCGAATTCCAGAATGCTGAGAGGAAGGCCGAATCCATTGTTGAAGTTCTTCAGATTTCTTCCCGTCTTGTATTTCATGGACGCGATGTAGTACATCATGTCTCTTGTACTCGTCTTTCCCACACTTCCGGTTACTGCAATTTTTTTCTTTATCGGAAGCGTTCCTAAGTAATACTGCGCCAAATCCTGCAGCGCCTTCGTCGTATCTTCGACCAGAATCACATCCGGCTGTATTCCGTCCGCTAAAAACTCGCGTTTCGGGACTTTCTTCTCGTCCGAAACGATAATCGAACGGCAGCCCTTTTCAAAAACCTGCGCCAAAAAATCATGTCCGTCGTTGTTTTCACCTATCAGAGGAAAGAACAAATCCCCCGGCTCCGCCTTTCTTGAATCTGTGCAGACTTTGCGAATAACGCCGTCCTCGCTTCCTGACAGAAGGGTTCCGCCTACTGCTTCCCGCACTTCGGCAATTGTAAAATCTCTCATTTCATTTTCTCCCAATTATCCGTATCACTATCCATATTCGCTATGATTGTCCTAATCACTTCTCTGTCATCAAAATGCAGCTTTTCACTTCCTATCAGTTGGTAGGTTTCATGCCCTTTGCCGCAGACTGCTATAATATCACCGTGCTGCGCATTTTGCAAGGTCCATTTGATTGCCTCAGCACGACCGGGGATGACCTTGTATGCGCCTCCGGTTTCGGAAAGCGCACAAACGATGTCTTTGATAATCGCATCGGGGTCTTCTTCGCGTGGGTTATCGGAAGTAATGACGGATAAGTCCGCCGCCTTTCCCGCTGCCAGCCCCATCTCCGTCCGCCGATGCGGATCCCGGTTGCCTCCGCAGCCAAACACTGTAATCAGCCGCCCCGGTTGATATTCCCGCAATGCAGCCAGCAGATTTTCCATCGCCACGCCGTTATGCGCATAATCCAGCATTACGATAAAATCTCTCCCTGTAGGAATGATTTCCGTCCGACCTCTCACGGATACCGTTTCGAGCGCGTTTTTCATTTCTCCTGTCGAAATGCCGAGCGTCTGTGCCGTCGTCATGGCAGCTATCGCATTGTATAGATTGAATCGTCCGGCAAGCCCAAGTCTGATTTGCTCTCCCGCAAAAGTAAACACGCTTCCGAGCCTTCCGTTTCCACTGTACAATCGAATGTTTTCCGCCTGTTTCAGACTGAATTTTATAGTCCTTTTCGCTTTGGAATCCGCTAATATTTTTTCGCAGTACGGACTGTCTCCGTTTACGACTGCTGTTTTCGTCTGCTGAAAAAGGCGGCTTTTCCAATAAGCATACTCTTCAAAGCTTTTATGTTCTCCCTCACCGATATGGTCAGGGCTGAGGTTTGTAAAAATGCCGATATCGAAACGGATTGCCTCTGTGCGGCGCTGCATCAGTGCCTGCGAGGACACCTCCATGACAACCGCTTTGCAGCCGCCGTCAGCCATTTTTCGCATCAGACGAAAAATTTCATAGGACTGCGGCGTGGTGTTTTCCGCCTCTTCATAATTCCCTGCATATCCCTGCTGTACGGTTCCGATGATACCTGTCGGAATTTTGGCATTTTCTAAGATTTCTTTCAATAAAACCGAAGTTCCGGTCTTGCCTTTCGTTCCTGTAATTCCGATGGTCAAAAGCTGCTTATCGGGCTCTCCGAAAAAATTTCGGGAAGCAATCGCAAGGCTCTTTCGCACATCATCCGTCTTTATGACAGTTATCGCATCGCCCCGCAGCGCATTGCATTCCTCCGTCATCTCCTCAACGATAAAAATGTCCACGCCCTGCTCTGCTAGCTTTTTAATATATCTGTGTCCGTCGTTTCTCTCGCCCCGAATCGCGAAAAAAGCCGCGCCGGGACCGGTTTTATCCGAATGGTAACTCAATGCTTTCGCATCTTTGTCGAGCGTACCGCAGACCAGCTTGCAGTCTGCGCCGTCAAACAAAGTTCTAAGCCGCATAGCCTCCCCATTCTCATTCCCAGGATATATTTTATTTTACACTCTTTTTCAATTTCTACTCTTTATAGACATAGACAACCGCGTTCTTTTTCACCTTTGTTCCTGCCTTTGGATACTGATCCACAACCGTGAAATCATCATCGTCCTGCGCTGATTTCGGTCTGCTGTATTTCAGGTCTTTGCCGCCGATAATGCCGGCCGCCTCGCTGAATTCCTTTCCGACAACATTCGGAACTGTCGTATATCCGCTCTGTAGTGAATTCTTCTCCGATTTGCTGTATTTCGGCGTGACATTCAGATAGCGCAAAGCGTCCGTTAGAATATCCTTTGCGATCGGAGCTGCAACCATGGAGCCGTAGTAGGAGCCTTTCGGACTGTCAACTACAACCAGAATGGAAATCTGCGGATCGTCCATCGGTGCCATTCCAATAAAGGAACTGTAATAATACTTTCCGTATTTTCCGGTTCCTGCATCGATTTTATTCGCGGTACCGGTTTTGCCGCCGACTCTGTATCCTGCAATCCTGGCGTTTCCGCCGCCGCCTTCATCGACAACATACTGCATGATGCTGCGCATTTTCTTGGCAGTTGCTGCAGAAATCACCTTGCGGACAACGACCGGCTCATAGGATTCCACAACCTTGCCCTCACTGTCCGTCAATGCTTTCACATAGCGGGGCTGTAGAAGCACGCCGTCGTTTCCGATTGCATTTACAGCTGTAAGGAGCTGGATCGGCGTTACGGAAATACCTTGACCGTAACCAATTGTCGCCAGCTCTACCGGTCCGACATTTTCAAGACTCTGCACGATTGCGCCTGCCTCACCCGGATAGTCCACGCTGGTCTTATCCGTGATTCCATAAAGGTCTAAATATTTATAGAATCTGGTTTTTCCCAGCAGGGAAGCAACCTTGGCGAGTGCCGGATTGCAGGAATTTCCGATTGCCTGCCGAATCGTCTGCGTACCGTGTGCGCCGCTGGTCCAGCAGTGCAGTCTGACGCCCGCCACGCTGAAGCTTCCGGAGCAGTTGAAGGTCGTATTGTCATTGATTACTTTTTCTTCAATCGCAGAAGAGGATGTTATGAGCTTAAAGGTCGAACCCGGCTCGTAAGTGTCACTGACCAAAGGGTTTCTCCAAAGGCTGAACAGGTACTTGTTCTTTTCTTCTGCTGACATTTTTTCATATTTCTTCTTGTCTTTTGCCAAAGGCTGTGTCGCTTCATTCGGGTCGAATCCCGGAGTTGTTGCGGATGCCAGAATATCACCTGTCTTCGGATCCATCACCAGGCACATGATGCGTTTCGCCTTCGTCTTTTCCATACCCTTTTCAAGCGCCTTCTCGACATAATACTGCATCGCCTCGTCGAGTGTCATGATCACATTCAGGCCATCCTGCGCCTCATGGTATTCTTCCGCACCTTTTACCAGCTCATTTCCGAGCAAATCCGTATTCTTCACCCATCTGCCGGAAACGCCGCTCAAATACTGATCGTACTGCAGCTCGATGCCGGTTCTTCCCATATTATCATCGTTTACGCTGCCGAGCACCTGCGAAGCAAAATTTCCCAGAGGGTAATATCTTTTATTATCTTCCGAAAGCTCAATTCCGGTTATCTGAAGGGCTCTCAGTTTATCTGCCGTGTTTTTTTCCAGATATTTTGCGACTCTGACCAGTGCCTGATTTTTCGTTAAATCCGCATAAACATCGGACGCATCACCATCTATAATGTCTGCGATGTCCTGCGCAAATACTTTGATTTCGCTGTCAGGGCGTTCCTGTCCGTCCTTCAGCTTTATCTGTGAGGGTCTTGCCCAAAGCGTATAGCAGGTCGTGCTCGTCGCCAGTTCTTTTCCGTTTCGGTCATAAATCGTACCGCGTTTGGCTTCAATCGGTGTGTCCTTCGTCTGCTGGTCAATCGCTTTCTGACTCAGTTCTTCCGCATCTACAATCTGAATCCACGCCACGCGGAATACAAGCGCAATCAAAAGCAGTGCTATGATGATAAACCCGATTGCTATCCTTCTTCTGTTTTTTACCGTAACCTGTGCCTTCATATTTCTCCTTCAAACAGAAAGCCAGACCTCATGATTCTATTAAGTTGTCTGGCTCGTTTATCTATGAAATTATATTAGCTTTCATTCTCATTTATTCTTTATACGCTTTTTCTCTGATTTGGTCTGCTAAATCCTCCGAAGCTGCCGCAGCCTCTTCCACATAAATACACTGGTTAGACTTCGGATACTGCATTTTCAAGCTGCCTGTAGCGTATTCTTCAATCTGCTCAATGCTGTTGGCACTTTCGATTTTGATTCCGAGCATAGAAATTTCATTTTGAAGAATGACATTTTCTTTATTGATTTTATTGATTTCGTATTTAATTTCGGTCGCTTTCGCGCTCATCCAAATTGTACTGATCAGCACCGCTCCCGCGAAGACAAGAAGCAAAATTACCCGCACCAGCATCCAGTGTGTAATCACAGGCTGCGCTTGCTGCTGAACCCGCGGCTGCACCTGAAGCTTTGGTTTTTCCTCACTTCTTTTGGCCCTCGGGCGCTCCGCTTCCGGCTGCGGATATGCGCGATATGCGCCTTGCTGACCGTAGCTCTGAGCAGGACGATATGGCTGTCCTATATAGGAATATTCAGATGTATAAGCTCTTTCGCTTGCTGCCATTGTCCTCTCCTTAACAATTTATCACTTTCTTTTTTTCTGCAATCCTCAGCTTCGCACTTCTGGCACGCGGATTTTCTTCCAGTTCCCGTGCCGACGGCAAAATCGGTTTGCCTGATCGTTTCTGTATATCGCCTACTTTGCCGCAGACGCAGACAGGAAACTCCTTCGGGCAGGTGCAAGGGTTCATTCTCTTGTTGATAATCTCCTTTACAATCCTGTCCTCCAGCGAATGGAAGGTTATGATGCACAGGCGTCCCCCCGGTGCCAAAACATCGCAGAACTCGTCCACCGCACGCTCAAGCTGTCCCAATTCGTCATTGACTTCAATGCGAATTGCCTGAAAGGTGCGCTTCGCCGGATGGGGCCCGTCTCTTCTTGCCGCTGCCGGAATCGCAGCTTTAATGATATCCACCAATTCCCCCGTGGTTTCAATCGGCTGTTTCTTCCGCGCTTTCACGATGAACTCAGCAATGCGGGATGCCCATCTTTCCTCGCCGTACTTTCTTATAATCTCCGTCAGTTCTTTCCCCTCATAGCGATTCACCACGTCGTATGCGGTAAAATCGTCGTCCTGACTCATTCTCATATCCAAAGGTGCGTCCTGCATATAGGAAAATCCTCTCTCCGGGTTGTCCAGCTGGAAAGAAGATACTCCTAAGTCCAGCAGAGCCCCGTCAATTTTTTCTATTGCAAGCTCCCCCAAAACATCCTTAATATCCGAATAGTTGCTTTGAACAAAGTACTTCCTGCACTTGTACGGTGCGAGCCTTTTTTCGGCCGCATTCAGTGCATCCCTGTCCCTGTCAATTCCAATCAGAGTGCCGTTTTCACCGAGTTTTTCGCAAATCCCGCTGCTGTGACCGCCGCCGCCCAGCGTACCGTCCACATAAACGCCGTCGGGCTTAATCGCAAGGCCCTGTATACACTCCTCAAAGAGTACCGATGTATGTTTAAATTCCATCAGAAATTATATTCCTCCAATGCTTTTGAAAACTCTTCCGTTTTCATCTTGCTCTCATTATCCGGCGCATCCCATATTTCTCTGCCCCAGACCTCGATTTTCGACATGGCTCCCATCGTAACCAGCTCTTTTTCTATTTTCGCATAGGCTTTCAGCTCCTGCGGAATTACAATTCTGCCCTGCTTGTCAAATTCACATTCGGCAGCATTGGCACAAAAATGCCGGATAAAAACTCTGACTTTCGGATCGGATTCCGGCAGTCTCGAGATTTTTTCCATCTGTTTTTCCCAGTTGTCCATCGTGTAAATGTAAAGGCACTGGTCCAGACCTTTCGTCAGAACACATCGCTCGCCAAGCCCGATTCTCATCTTCGAAGGCACAATCATTCGATTTTTTTCATCTATGGAATTGTACACAGTTCCCATGAACATAACCGATATACCTCCGCCTTTTTCCGCGCTTGTCCACTCGAAGAATCCTGTAGACACGAAATGCATTTTATTACAACCACTATACACCACTTTCAACCACTTTTCAAGAGGTAATATGGTTTTTTTAAATTTTTATCCCCACCTTTTCCCTCTTTTGCACCCCTGTTTCCCGTTCGGCATATATTGGTAGAAAAAGAAAGAAAGAAATGAGGTAATTGCATATGGCTTGTTCATGCGGCAATGTAGGCTCAGTTTCGGGAAACGGAACGCAAAATAGAGTCTTTTTAAATAAAATCTTTTATGAAAAAAGGGAGGATTCCTGTCCTCTGATTTATAATTTACTGACAGACGAAGCGAATTTTACACAAACGCTGACGCTCGGAGGAGGAAGTGGACGCGCAAGCGGCTGCGGATGCGGGTGTTCCTGCGGATGTGGGTGCTCAGGAAGCGGAAATGCAATCAACTGCGACAGCAGATTCACCGTCACCAACAGTTGTGTAACGGTAAATTCCTTCCGCCTCGCAGCCGCTGCAGACTTCAATGCGGAAAAAGTAACGATCGATGGTTTTAATATCACAAACCTTGATTATGAAGACGGCAGGTATATCGCTGATTTAAGCGGAATCATGCCGGAAATCACAAACTGCCCGTGTGCACCGGTTGACAGACACATCTGCGGCAGCTGCGGTACTGCACGCAGCTGCCCGGGAGCCTGCGGAAGTGACGGACACTTTTTCTTAGCGGAAACGGACGGCACATGGGAGGCGATGATTACTGTCGTTCTGGAGGGCTATGTGACTACAAACGGCAGAAGCTGCGACTTCAAACTGACTTGCAAATCGAGAAACAATACCTTCGTTGCGATTCCGGGAAGCAATAATTTCGCAGTAAACTGTGCTGTCATTCCTTGTCAGGTTCAGAACATTTCTCCAAGCATTCTGTTCGACTTCGACGCCTGCGGCGTAATTCTGAATCCGCAGATTACCGTATCGGACAGCACATCAGGCTGCGAAGATGCCGTAAACCTGACGATAAACGGAAATTTGGTTGTGACACCGAATATCTTTATGCAGGTTATTCGACCTTCCCTGTTTGAACTGAATGCAAGAGAGCTGGCGATCCCTTGCGATGATGTCGGTCAGTGCGACGATTACAACGCTCTTTCGGATAATACCGGCAGCGGCTGTGGATGCTCCCAAAACACCGATAACACAAACGGCTGCGGCTGCTCCCAAAGCTCCGCAGGAGAATCTTCTTGCGGCAATTCGTCCCGTCGAGGAAGCCGTCTCGCAGAGACCATTTCCGGCACTGCCTGCCAGTGCTGCGACACGAACGGCTATCGCTTCTGATTCGTTTGTTCAGGCTTCAGCGCGCCGCTAATTTGGAGCAAAACAAAACCCCGCATACCGCGGGGCTACATATTACATATATTTTTGATTGTTCTTTCCGATTCTGCTTTTATATTTATTCTTTCTGTGACTGAAAATCGTCGATTTCCTCGGATTCACATCCCGAATCAGCTTTCTGACTAAAAATATTACAAGTGCAATCAAAAGCGCAACGATGAGCACTGCTGCTATCGCCACAGCGATTTCGTTAATCTGCCAGACACCGTCGGGAACAATATTCAGTTTCTCCATCAAAAAAGCTATCATGTCTGTTCCTTTCCATTTTTCTGAGGTCCCTAAGTTGAGTCGCCTTTTGTTTCGGGTAATCATTGTATCACAATTTAGCAGAAAATGCAAAGTATATTATTTTATCGTTTATCTATAATAAGTATACGCGCACAGTTCGCTTACGCGGATTTTTATTCATAGATACTTCCCTTTCGCGCCGCATTTCGCACTGCGGAGGGGCTACATAGAACTTTTTCCGCTTGCTAGCGCAGCGGCGTTACCGTAATTTCCGCTTCAACATTCAGTTCTCCGTCCGCTTTTACCGTACGGAACAGATATTTCTTCTCTGCCGGTACCTTATATGCCGCCTTTTCCTCTTCCGTCAGCAAATATCCCTCATCCCTGAAAATCGTCAGCTTTTCGCCGAGAGGTGCTTCCTTGCTGTAGTGAATTCTAAGAAAACTTACCCTGTGTGTGCCCTCCGCCAGCTCCGGTATATAATCGCAAAGCGTGTCGAGATAATAGGTGTTGTTCATATGCCCGTTGTAATCAAGATCGCTGTAACGAACCGTCTTTTCTCCAACCTGCTGCATCGTTTCCGCTCTTTTGCGGTCAATTTTAAATTTCCCCGGCATGAGCTCAATATATTCGCCGTACCAGTAGTTCGAAAAGTCAACCTCATCAACCTTCAAAATTTTGCGGGTTTCCAAATCCACGAGCGTCCACTGCGTCGCTGCAATCGCCGCTCTGCGTCCGTCCTTTTCTAAAGTATAGTTTCTTAAAAATGTCGCGCGTGCGCTCGGACACGGCCACGAACTGGAAATCAGCTTTTCATCCAGATAAATTTCCTCCGGAATCGCAAGATCAACCCTTGCAAGCATCAGAGCCTTGCCGTCGTCGACTAAATCCGTATAAGACGGTCTCTGCGTTTCCATCTGATGACACGCCGCCTCCTGCATGACCTGCCAGATGCCCGACGCTTTTCCGGTTTTGCTCCGGTCCACGCGATAGGTGTCTAAGCTCAAAGATTCCTTATATTGTGTTTTTTCCATTTTCAAGCCCCCTCTTTTTTGCTTGGTTTTACTTTTAAAGTGCGCAAATACGCTTTTTTCTCCGGCGAAATTCGGTAACTTTCAATCGCCTTTTGAATCGACTTATTCTGAATCCACGGCTTGAGCGACTGCGCCTCAAAAAGCCCGATGGTATTGTCGTACTGCTTTATTAGCGCGAAGCTGTAGTACCAAGCAATTGCCATATTGATATAGTATTCCTCGCTGTCAATTCCCGCAATCACTGTCAAGTCATTCTGCTCAAATTCTTCCTCCAAAAAGAAGGTCAAGAGGCTCACAAGCGCAAAACGAACCCTATAGGTTTCTTCACTCGCAAGCCAAAGCATGATGCGGCGGCGTACCTCCTGCAAATTCTTCTTAAAAATCTTCGGTGGCAACAAATCGCAGGTTGCCCAGTTGTCCACGCACGGCAAAAACGCATCGACTGCGTCCAGCGCTTCTTCTGCGGACTTTGCCAAATTTGAAATCAAAAGCCCGTGCAGATTATTTTCCTCATAAAAATCGTGCGGCATAATCTGCATAAAGGCTCTTGCGGTTTCCGGCTCTTCTTTGCAAAGCCGCTTTGCATATCCCCGCAGCATCGGCGTCCGCACGCCGATTACCGTGTCTTTATCAATATTTGGTATCAGTTTCGCATGAAAATCGCGATAAGCAAGATCCTGCATCGCTTTTAAATCCTTTTGGATTTGTTTTTTAATATCTTCACTCATGGCACGCACCCTTACTTCAAAACAGTCGCATCGATTGCTTTAAAAAAGGCGTTTCGCATTCCGGCCTCTTCCAATGCAGCCACTCCACGAATTGTCACGCCGCCCGGGGAACACACCTGATCCTTCAGTACGCCCGGATGCAGCCCCGTTTCCTGCTGCAATTTTGCCGTGCCTTCCATAACACCGGAAGCTAATTCATATGCCTGCTGCCGTGTAAGCCCATACTTTACCCCGGCATCGCCAAGCGCTTCAATCACCATTGCGATAAACGCAGGTCCGCAGCCTGCGAGCGCGTTGGCCGGTCCCATTGCCTCAAGGGACAGTCTCATATATCTGCCGACGCTTCCGAAAAGTTCTTCGACGAAGGCATCCTCTTCTGCCGACAGACTGCTTCTTTCTTCCGCAAGAAAGATTCCGCTTCCAACGGAAACCGGCGTATTCGGAATCATATACTGATAACGCGCGCCCTCCGGCAAAATCTGCATTGCCCTATCTAAATTCCACCCGTATGCGATGCTGATGATTGCCTTTGCCTTCAATTCTTCGCCGTGCGCTTTCAAAACCTCTTCAATCTGATACGGCTTGCATGCGAGCACTACAAAGTCCGATTTTTCAATCACATCTGACGGGCTTTCGCAAGCGTTGAAGCCGATAACCTCGGCATTTTTACGCAGCTTGTCAAGATGTGGCGCGAAAGCGAATATATCTTCGCTTTGCAATTTTCCTGCGCGATGGAATCCCTGCACAATTGCCTGCGCCATATTTCCCATTCCTATAAATCCGATTTTTCTCATTTTCCTCATCTCCCTGCTGTATTTTTATTTAAGTTCCAGTTCCACCGGACAATGATCGGAGCCCAAAACTTTCGTATGAATCTTTGCGCCTGCAAGACGGTCTTCCAGTTCTTCCGATACCAGAAAATAGTCGATTCTCCATCCGGAATTCCGCTCTCTTGCCTTAAAGCGGTAAGACCACCAGGAATAAATATCCGTCATATCTGGATAAAAATAGCGGAAGGTGTCGATAAAACCGCTGTCTAAAAGCTCGGTCATTTTGCCGCGTTCTTCGTCCGTAAAGCCCGCGTTTTTTCGGTTTGTTTTCGGGTTCTTGAGGTCGATTTCCTTGTGTGCAACATTCATGTCACCGGTTACGATTACCGGCTTTTTCGCCTTCAGCTCGTTAAGATAGCTACGGAACGCGTCCTCCCATGTCATTCTGTAGTCCAGCCGCGCCAGTTCATTTTGCGAATTCGGCGTGTAGACATCGACCATATAAAAGTCCGGGTACTCGAGGGTAATCACCCTCCCCTCGCGGTCATGTTCTTCAATTCCGATACCATAGCTTGCGGAAATCGGCTCTTTCTTCGCAAAAATCGCTGTTCCGGAATATCCCTTTTTCTCCGCGTAATTCCAATATTGATGGTAGCCCGGCAGATTCATTTCGATTTGCCCTGCCTGCAGCTTTGTCTCCTGTAAGCAAAAAATATCCGCGTCAACCTCATTGAAAAATTCCATAAAGTTTTTTCCCATAATCGCTCGCAGACCGTTTACATTCCATGAAATCAGTTTCATTCTTAAACCTCCTCTTTTTCCTGCGGGGTCGCGGTCGGAAGCCCGCGCTGCATCATCAGTTCCTCACCCCAGTCGCTGAGCCCTTCAAGTATTGGCATCAGCTTATCGCAAAGCTCCGTCGTCGCATATTCGACTTTAATCGGAACCTCCATGTATACCTTCCGTGTTACAAGCCCTTCCTCTTCCATTTCTTTCAGTGATGCTGCCAGCACGGTATTTGATATTTTATCCATCGTTCTGCGCAGCTCGTTGTAGCGCAGGGTACCTTTATTGTTCAGCGCGCAGATAATCTGCATTTTCCACTTTCCGCCTATCAGCGACATCGCGTAGTTCAGCGGGCATTTTTCCAAACACGGGCAGTCATAATGCGTTTCAATCATTGCAGTTACCTCCTTCAGTTATTCATACCATATTTCATACGGCTTTCTTTCGGAACGCAGTAAGATTTTCCTTACCTGCTCATATTTTTTTGCGTTATTGCAAGTTCTTTTGGTTGGTAATATAATTATATCAGGTAAGAAAAAAAGAGCAAGTTTCTTTTCATACTTTTTAGGAGGAAATTTTATGGACATCTACTTACAGGGACTTACGATGGGACTTGCATATGTGGCTCCTATCGGTCTTCAAAACTTATTTGTAATCAATACAGCACTCACCCAGAGAAAAAGCCGCGTATACGCAACCGCGTTCATCGTCATCTTCTTTGATGTAACACTCGGTCTTGCTTGCTTTTTCGGCATCGGCGCAATCATGAAAGCGTCTCCTATTCTCGAAATGGCAATTCTGGGAATCGGCAGTCTGATTGTAATATGGATTGGTCAGGGACTTGTGCGGGCACACGATACGATGGACACAAGCACGAAAGTTGACATCCCTATTTTGAAGGTAATCACCACCGCCTGCGTCGTTACATGGTTTAATCCGCAGGCTTTAATCGATGGTTCAATGATGCTTGGCGCGTTCAAAGCAACGCTCCCTCCGGGTACCGACTTTTTCTTCGTCGGGGGATTTGCAAGTGCATCCGTGCTGTGGTTCCTCACCATTTCAACCATTATTTCGCTGTTTAGTGCCAAATTCAACGACAAAACACTCCGCATTATCAATGTTGTCTGCGGTCTTGTCATCATCTTCTACGGTCTGAAGCTTCTCTGGAGCTTTATCCAGTTAGTTCTGCCGTACTTCAGCTAATATCAAGACAAAAGGATGCAGTCTTAATTCTGCATCCTTTTTATGTAGTCTATAATCATTTCGGCTGTCTTTTCAATTCCCGCTGAAGCGTCCACGGTCAAATCATAGTTTTTCGCTTCTCCCCAGCGCTTTCCCGAAATGTGTTTTTAATAGCTCGCGCGGGCTTTATCGGAGCGGCGAATATTGCATTTTGCCTCCTCCGGCGTATCGCCGTACACTTCCATTACTTTTTTTATTCGATATTCCTTCGGCGCATGAATAAAAATCTTTACGACATTTTCATAGTCCCTTAAAACATAATCGGCTGAGCGTCCGACAATCACGCAGCTCCCATTGTCTGCAATCTTTCTGATAATCTCTTCCTGCGCCTGAATCGCATACTGAACGACTTTCGTGCTCAGATAAAGGCTTCGCAAAACATCCGGCGCATTTTTATGAATGTCGGATATAAATTCCCGGTCAAAGCCGCTTTCATGTGCCGCAAGCGCAATCATTTCCTTATAGTAAAACGGAATACCCAGCCGTTCTGCCACAATCTTGGCAATCTGCTTTCCCGAAGAGCCGTGCTCCCGTGCTACCGTTATGATAACGCCCGGCTTGGACGGCTGCAGCGCGGTGATATCATCGTCCGGAACAAAATCAGACTTTTTGTTCTTAACATAGTCGTTTTCCATAAAGCTGTGATAAAACAGAAAACCAATGCTTCCTGTTATAATTTCTGTAGTCGGAAATGCCAGCCAAAACCACGCAAGTCCGAATCTGGAGAAGAGCCAGCCCAGCGGAACGAACAGAAAAACGGTACGAATTATGGTAAGCAGCGAGCTCTTTAAGCTGGCACCGACCGCCTGAAAGAACACCGGAAAAATCAGGGATACCGCCATCGGTACAAAGCTAATTCCGATAATCCGAAATCCAACCCCTCCGATACGAATCACTTCCGCATCTGCAGTAAACACCTGCAGCATCTGCGTCGGTATCAGCACAAAGCAAAGCGTCCCTACCAGCATAAGCGCTGCACCGAAAGCGACCGAGGCTGTAAGGGTTTTCCTGCAGCGTTCAATCTTTCTCGAAGCATAATTGAAGCTGATGACCGGCACGATACAGGTCTGCATGGCTCCAAGCGGTATGAAGAAAAAGGTCTGCCATTTATAATACAATCCCAACGCCGTGACCGCCTGATCGGAAAAGCCTGCCAAAATCAAATTCAGTCCCAAAATATAAAAAGTATACGCTGACTGCATCAGAATATTCGGAAGTCCGAGTCGGAATATCTTCGCGATATGTCCCGGGTAAACTTCCTTTGCCGGGGGCTTTCGGAATCCTTTGCGGAAAACCACCAACGCAGCGACAATCTGACCGCAGACTGTCGCAATTGCAGCTCCTTTAATTCCCATTTCAGGCGCATCAAACATCCCGAAAATCAAAATCGGGTCCAAAGCGATATTGGTAAGCGCTCCCGCAATCTGCGCAAGCATCGGCGTTTTCATGTCTCCGCCCGCCTGCAGCACCTTCGTCCAGACGCTTTCAAGGAATAAACCGAAACTGCATACGCACACGATTCGTCCGTAAGCGACAACATCCCGGATCACCTCTACCGAATTTGTTGACATCCTCGCATATGTCGGCATAAAAAAACAGCAAAGCGCCGCGAACAAAACCCAAAGAACGATTGCAAGCGGTGTTCCCACGCCCGCATATTCTTCGGCTTCTTTCTCTCTTCCTTCTCCAAGCCTTGCTGCCATAACCGTATTGATGCCGACGCCCGTTCCCACCGCCAGCGCAATCATCAAAAGCTGCAGCGGGTATATGATGGACAGCGCAGTCAAGCCGGAATCCGAATACTTTCCAACAAAAAAACTGTCTACAATATTATAAAGCGCCTGAATAAGCTGCGCCAGCATAACGGGCGGCGCCAGTTTCAATAAAATTTTGCTGATTCGTTCTGTTCCAAAAAACTCTGACGGTTCCATGCCTGTATTGCTTCCTTTCCTGCCCCGTTTTCCTTAGGTCAAATATGCTTAATCTCAAGTGAATGGAGTAATCATAGCACAGAAACCCGTGCATTTCAATCCTTAAATTGTTTTTATTTCTATACAAAACCCATGCAAAAAAAGTACGAAAAAACTTCATGACTTCGACAAAAAAGGCTTGAATTTTTCTATAGAAAATGCTATGATAGTTGAGGTCACAAAATTGATTGCACTACATACGAACTTCGGGATGTGGCTCAGCTTGGTAGAGCGTTGCGTTCGGGACGCAAAGGCCGCAGGTTCGAATCCTGTCATCCCGACCAACATAACCCCCTTGAAATTCCAACAGTTTCAAGGGTTTTTGTTTGCCCGAAATTTGTAATTTTTTGTAATAAAACAAGTATAAAATGTGCCTTTAGGTGTTGCACTTAGTGTTGCACTTTTTGATATATGGCAAGATTCGGACCTGTGAAGGCACGAGCGTACATACGAATGTCCTGTGAACATTCGTATAGCGAGTGGTCCGGCTTTCAGGCTGTATAGACTCCTGCCGTCCCGGCACCGTACTGGTCAATGTGCTGTGTAAAGCGTTCGTCTCCCACATACATCTGGCCGAGGCAGGAAAGGATCTCCTTCGTGCAGTTGTAGTAGTTGTCCGTAATGTAAGCCTGCCACTTTTTCACAAGCGCCTGCGCTTGAGGGCTGTCTGGCGAGAGTGAGCGCTTCTTGCCAAACTCATTCAAAATTGCCGCACCTTCGCCGTCAAGCATCTTTTGCTGAACAGTGTTATAGCCGGCAGATTTCTTTTCATACTCTGCATAGGCAGCGGTATGTCCCCAACGCTGCTTGGCCTCTGCTGCGTATTGCTGTTTTGCCGCTTCTATCTTTGTTGTATCAAACTGTTTGAAGCTCATGTCTCGTTCTCCTTTTAAAGTCTTGTCCACAAGGGCAATCAGTCGGTCCAGCCTGTCCCGCTTTTGCACCAGAAGTGCTTTCTGATTTTGCAAAGCAGTCTCTTTTTCATAAGCTGGATTCTGCATGATCGCCCGGATGTCCTCCAGTGAAAAGTCAAGCTCTCGGAAAAACAAAATTTGCTGTAAAACTTCCAAATCAGCATCGTTGTAGACCCGGTAGCCGCTGCTCGTGACTTCGCTCGGCGGAAGTAAGCCGATTTCATCATAGTAATGCAAGGTACGGACGGTAACGCCCGTCAATTTTGCCATGTCGCTGATTTTCATTTCCAAAAGTCCTCCGATTGCTTCAAAATTTCTTCTGTCGGCGTGATGGTCGCATCAAAAATAGATACTCCGGTCTTTTTCAGATAATGGCCGATCAACGCATACCCGCAGGCATATCCGCCGCAGCATGGCATACCAATGGGCTGACCACCGCGCAGGGACATAATCTCATCACCGTAAAGATACGAAGAAAGCGTTTGAAAATCGTCCGTCATCAAGTTTTTCCGGACAAGCGGTTTAATGGTTTCCCGAAGCACCTCCGGTGTCGTTTCGCTTACCCATTTGCCAACTTTATCCTCGCCGAACATTTTAGCTGCAAATGTTTCTGCCAGTCCCTCCGATACGATCATGTCAGCCAGCGTGATATGATTGCTCCATTGCATAAACTGCCAGCGGACATTATGATTCGTTTCATGTGCCAACGCCACAGGCAGCAGGCGGAGCGACCGTTCATTCGGCACAATAGAACCGATAATATAGCCGGGAATACCGCCATCACCGCAGTAGTCTCCTGCCATCACTGTCATAGGACTTTGTGGGTCGCTCAGTACGACCGTAAACACATACTCCTGCTTCGGGAGCTGAATGCCGCGCTGCTCAAAGCCAAGAAGCGTATCGCGGATGCTGGCCTCACAGCTTTCCCAAAAGAAATCGCCGCTGATTTTTTCAATCTCCGTCCGGCGAGCCTCCGTGATCTGCGCCGGGGCATAAAAGCCGCTCATTGCGGCGGCAGAAACCACGTCATAGCCGCCCTCCTGCGTTGCCGTCAAGGGAATACCAACACACGCCCACTTAAACTCAAAGGGCTTCATCAGCCTGTTCCGATAGATGTTTTCCTTTTCGTCGGGAAGTGCATTCATCATATCCCGATAAATCCGGTCAGACCGGATCGCTGTAATTTTCATGTCAAAGCCTCCATATTGTTTCTCATGTCCGAACACGGTCTTATCATACGCTATGACGTAACGTGAGAGTCAAGAGGCAAAAGACTCTGATTCGTGGGTACGTTTCTGTGTTCCAGCAGCTTCATGATCCGCTGGCGGTTGTACCTCTGCAACATCACGAACAGTGTGTCGCATCCGGCGGCCAGAACGGAAGTCACTACAAATACCGGATATGCACCAAACCAGATGCCCTCTGCAATGGGCAGAAAACTCAAAAGGACTATCGTTTCATGGATCAACTCTGCCTGACACATAGCCTGTGCGATTTCTTCCCATGTATGTACCCGTGGATCAAACAATGTATGGTCATAGGTCGGCATCCTGCGTTTCCAATCTTTTATGTTCAGCTTTTCATAGAAAGCCATTTCATGCCTGCCGACCTGATACCTATGCTTCTTATAGTCTGCGTTATTCTGCATCACAACGCCAAACACAAGCCCAACCAATAGCCGCATAACGACATGATAGGAAGTTGTTCCGAATGTGATAGCAAGCGTCAAAAACACTTCGCGAACAGTTTTCAGGTACAGCGCAGACAGGATAGCCGTTCCCACTACGGGCAGTCCCGCCAGCAATACACCTTTCTTAACCTGCTCTGACCATTTCGGCGGTTGCTCACGCATGAGGATGCCGCTGCTGCCGGAGAGCTTCACGGCTCTTTTGGACAGAATTGTTGAGCAGCACACCGACAAGAACGCCAAGGCTGATGCCAAGTGCCATGCCCCAGAGCAGTTGTCCATGCATCTGTCCAATGGACATGCCAATGCTCATACCGAACAGCATATAGATGGGAGACCAGTTCGTGAGCGGACTTTCCAGCACAAAGCGCGGACCTTCCCCACCGGTTGTTCCGTCCGGCACAAAGCCGCACTTTTCAAGCACTCGTCGGGAAGCCATGTTGTCCGAAGCAGTTT